>QGUU01000018.1 GCA_003242525.1 Pseudomonadota bacterium
ATCGCTCCGCCCGCATAGAGCGCGCCAAGCAGGAAGAAGGGCCTGAACCCGTAAGACAGGATGGCCGGATAATTTCCAGGCCGTGTGCGAGGGATTGCCATTGCTACCTTCGGTTGGGCGGCTTTGCTCCGCCCAATCCCGTTTTCAGTCGGTGGATCGCGTTCAGTCCTCCGAAACTTCCTCCAGCAGCTCTCCAAACACCTTCTTGGCCTTTCCGGGGTGCTTGATGGCCTTGGCCTGCTCAAGATTGACCGGCTCTCCGACAGCGATCAGGGCGACCATCCCCATGCCGTAGTGGGGGGTGCACTTGACCCCATACACACCTTCCTTTTCGAGCTTTACCGTAATCTGCTCGTTCATCTTGCCTTTGAAGGGCTCCGCGCCGTCCGGGATCATGCCCTTTATGCTCTCGGCGTCATGACCTTTATCGACCGGAATGAACGTCACCGTATCGCCCGGCGCAGCCTTAATGAAAGCTGGCTGGAACACCATTGCGCCCTTCTCGCCCTTGTTGAGCATCTGGACCTGATGATCTGCAGCCTGCGCGCCGCCGGCGAGCAGGAAAGCGGCCAAGGTGGCGGAGATTGCAATTTTATAGTTCATGACACTGCCTTTCACTGCAACGAGAAATCGTCTGCGGGCCATCTATCGTATTCGCCGCTGGCCTACTTTGCTGCAGCGCAAACAAAAGGACAAACGGGACAACCAGATAAAGACCACCCGCTTGCCGCTGGTCGAAGCCCTGTTACATTGCGCTGGTATCTACCGGATTCCTTTCGGCCACAAGGAGAAGGCGTTGAGTCGTCTCGATCGTTCATTGATTGCCGGGCTTCCGGTTTTCCAGGGCATTGCGCCGGAGGATCTCGATCGCATCATCAGCCGGGCTCATGCGCAGCGCGTGCCGAAGGGGCAAGCCATTTTCGAGCAGGAATACGAGGCCCATTTCTTTTTCCTCCTGCTGGACGGGCATGTCCGCGTGGTGAAATCCACGCCTGAGGGACAGGAAGTCATCGTCCGCTACATCAGCCCCGGCGAATTGATCGGGATTGCCCATGCCCTGGGCCGGACCACCTATCCTGCGAGCGCCATCGCTGCTGCAGACTGTGTAGTGCTGGCCTGGCCCAGCTCGCTGTGGTCGGAATTCGCGGCCGCCTTTCCGAACTTTGGAGCCAATACGTACAAGACGGTTGGTAGCCGGCTGCAGGATGCCCACACCCTGGTTGTCGAAATGTCGACCGAACAGGTGGATCAGCGTGTCGCCCATGCGTTGCTCAAGCTGGTGAAGCAAAGCGGCAAACAGACGCCTGATGGCTTGTTGATCGACTTCCCGATTTCCCGCCAGGACATCGCTGAAATGACGGGAACGACCCTTCACACGGTAAGCCGCCTTCTCACGGCATGGGAGGAACGGGGACTTGTCAAAAGCGGCCGGCAGAAGGTGACTGTCGTGGATCCAGACAGGCTGCTTCTGCTCGCCGAAGGTCGCGACCAGAGGAATTGAACCGCAGCCAGCTAGGCGAGGTGCAAACGGCTTCTGGCGGCGTCTTTCATCATCCCGGGCGACCAGCTCGGCTCATAGGTCAGCTTCACCTCTGCATAGTGGATGCCCGGCACGGACCAGGCGGCTGATTGGACCGCCTCTTTAAGGTAGGCCGTCGCGGGACAGCCGCGAGTGGTCGTAGTCATCTCCACATAAGCCACGCCGTCCTCGACCGTGATTTCGTAGATGAGGCCAAGATCGATCACGCTTTCCCCGAGCTCCGGGTCTATCACCATGGTGAGAGCCCGTTCCACGGCGTCGGCAAGGGTTTCATTGCCTGTCGTCATGACGTGCCCTTCTGTGCCTCTGCGGCTCGAATGACAATTCTGTAGTGCCCGGCAGGCTCGAATGCGCCTCGCCATTCATGACCGCGTCGCTTCAATTCCTCGAACAGGAATAGCGGCTCGCGCGGCAACAATGCGGACATGGTGCGGCCAACCGGCAGGGACTCGACCGCCGCCAGCGTCCGTGTCATGGGCTCGGGCGGGTCGAGTTCGCGAGCATCCACCTCCAGCTCAGGCTCCGGCCAATCATCGCCAGACTTGGCGGGCTCGGAAGGCTTCGGCGTCTCCTCAGCCTCGAGTCCGGCCGGCGTGAAGATTACTTCCCAGTCTCCATTGCCGATTTCCCGGGCCGAGGCGTCGAAGCCACGCGCGCCCATGACGTGGAAGAGCGGGATCGGCTTGAAGGTGGCGAGTAGCCGCAGCGATTGACCGGGAGCCAGGGCTTCCACTGCCCCCATGATAACGCTGAAAGGTTCACCACCTTCGCGCAGGATTGGCCGGACGTCCAGGTCGTAAGGAGGAAGGGTCATGTTCGTCTCCGATCTCATTTATCAACGCGCAGAAGGCAAAAAGAGGCGCGGCCGCGAGGCACCTTCGGGCAAACTATCTCTTTCGGGGAGGTTCAGGAGGCGGCGGGACACCACCAGCTCCACGATTATCGCCCCTATCGCCACCAATGTCATAGCAGAGGCTAGTCTGAACAGGCCTGGCACTGCGCAGGCAAGCGCTCCGGTACCGATGGCCACCCCTGTGAAATAGAGCGCGAACCACAATCGAGCGCGACGCTCCGCGACGAGGTCCTGCACGCGCGGGGTTGGCTTCCTGCCCATCACCGCACCAAAACATTCCAGCCAGGTGAGGAACGGAACGATCTTGTAGAGTTGTGAAAGGCCGAGCCCCGTCAGCCATCCAAAAGCGGCCAGGTAGAACACGGCTCCGGAATACATTTCCAGCGTTCCGGTCAGAGCGGCGACAGGCAACAGCAGTCCGCAGGCAAAGAACGCCACGAACGCGCCGATAGCCGCCTTCATGTTGAGTTCCAGCTTCCGCCGCTTCCGATTCCGGTAAAGGAAGACGAGGTCCAGACCGTAAAAGTACAGGGCGGCCAATGCCAGTACCGCAGCTGCCGGGCCAAATATTCCAAATCCGCCGGCCAGCCTTTCCAGCGGCGCTGCGGCAAAGCACAAAAGGGCAAGAATCCCGCATCGCCAGACCGCCCGGCTGGCGGCGCGTTCCTCATCGGGCGCAAGCATGAACATCGGGAGCAGGCGATAACTCACGCCGATGGCGGTGAAAGTGAGCCAGCCGCCCACGCCGGCTGCGATGTGGATCGACAGCCCCTCCGTGCGAAGATCGAGCGGCAGCAAGCCAGACAAGACCAGCGCGAAAAGGGCGCCGATTGCAAATGTCACGGCCAGGCAAGCCAGGCCGATGGCGACGAACCGTGCGGGAAGCGGAAGTCTGGCCGGCCGTACGTTCCACAAGGTCCGCGCCACGACAATGACTACGAGCAGGAAGCCCGCCGGCAGCAATGTCGCGGCGGCTGGCAGCAATGGCAAGTCGGTCTCGATCGCACCGGCAAGGTGGAGAAATCCGGCAAGGAGGCAGACCAGCCCTGAAAGCAGGCAAAGCAGAGCGGGCAGTACCAGCTTTTCCGACTGAAGGGGTTTGGCGACAAGCACCGGGACGAACTGGAGCAAGGCGCCGCACATCAGCAAACTGAGCCAGCCGATCGTCACGGTATGGACGAGCACGAGGGTCTCTGGGGCCTCAACGGCAACCGTGGGGTATCCATAACCCATGGCCATCATTGTCTGGGCCGCCATGAGGAACACCAGCGCGGCAGTGAAATAGGCCATCGTCCAGCGGGATAGTGCAGTTCCCATGCTCACGGTCTCCGTTTGGCGGGCCGGCCGGCGGAGATTTCGCACTCCTCCAACGGGTTCGATCTTTTCTTTGGCATCATGTTGAACATGGCGGCAAACTCTCCGCGGAACACAGTGCGCCCCCTGCGCCGGATATTCGCCACCTCAGCATAGGTAGCGGCCGGGCTCCATTCATTGCGCCAGCGCAAACTCAAGTAGGGAAGGGTGTCCAGAAGGGCGCTTTTTGGAGGCCCAGCGCCCCAAAACCTCGACGAGATTTGTCCCAGCGCAAGGAAGGCCAAGCCGCCAGCCCTCATGCTGCCTTCACCGTCAATCTCATGACCCAGGCCGCGGCGCCGCATCCGATCCCGGGTTCGTGAGTGAGCGGGGGCAGGGGGCGGCCGTACAGCTTGTGCAGGCCGCCTCCGATGATTTCCGAAGCTGGCTTTATGAGGGTTCGCCTCTCGAGCGCCGATCCGACTGGTCATTCAGCGCGTTCAGCGAAGCATGCTTGTCCCGCACCGGCTTGTCGCCATCGTCCAGCAGGATACGTTCGGCCGCGCCGTCCAGATCCTCGTATTGCCCGTTATGGAGCGACCAGAGAAAGGCGGCCAGGCCCAGAAGGCCGAGCAGGATGGCGATGGGAACAAGAACGATGAGGTAGCTCATCGCCCGACCGTCGCGACCGCTTGCGTCGGAGGGGGCCCGCACTCCTTCCTCCTGCGCTCGCCTCGGAGCCTCGGGTCGGCTGCGGAGAAGGGGATCACGGCAAACCTAGCGAATGGCTTTGTAAGCGTGCCACGTTGCGTGGCCAAGCAACGGGAAGATGACGATGAGCCCGACCAGGCATGTCACCACGCTGACAGCGAAGAGGGCAAGCACCACGGCACCCCACGCGATCATCGGATGAAGGTTGTTCCACACCATCGCCATGCTTGTTCCCATTGCGGTCAGGGCGTCGGTGCGCTGGTCGAGAAGCATTGGAATGGAAAAAACACTTATGGCGAAACCGAAGGCCGCGAACAGGCCCCCAACCAGGGTGCCGACCACGGCCAGGGCCCACCCCATCGGCGTCGTGAAGATGATAGGGGCAATGTGGTCCAGGCCGGGGAACGCACGAACGCCGAAAAACAGCGCATAGATCAGAACCGCCGCTCGCATCCATAGAAGCATGAGCAGGCAAAGGAGTACCCCGGTGAACAAGATCTGCGCACCGGCGCGCGGCTTGACCCAAAGCATCCGGTTCAGGGTCGGAACCTCGCCGTCCTCGATCGCGCGGCTCTTCTCATAGAGCCCGATGGCAAGGACCGGAGCGACAATCATGAAGCCGGAAAGCGCCGGGAAAAGAATGTAATCCCAGCCGAACGCAAACATCGCCCAGATGAAGAGGATGGAGACAAGGAAGACTGCCAGCCCGTAAGCCAGGCTGGGCCCCGGGATTGTCTTGAAGTCGTGCCAGCCTGCCGCGAGCCAGTCCAGCGCCGCACTCGCCGGCAGATGGCGCTGACGCTCGGGGTTGCGGGTTTCCTCGATGCCGGAAACCTCTGTCAGCAGTCCGTAGCGCTTTCCTGCATTGCTCATGTGCTTCCTCGCACTGTCCGATCGCCGTTCAACAGCTGGAACTTGCCGCCCTGAAGCGGCCCGTTCCGGGTTCCGGGGCTTTCAGATGGTCCACGCATTGCGGTTGGGACGAGAACGCCACGTAGATCAGGTGGGCGTTGGCCCCGACGAAAAGCAGCACTCCAAGGGACACAAGTGACCATACCAGCAATGGAACACGTGACTTATGCCGGGACAGGAACATCGCCTTCATGCGCTCACGGGTTCTCGACACCGAGGGAATGGACGTAGAGCGCCAGGATCTTGATCTCGGCCGGCGACAGCCGTTCGTCCCAGGTCGGCATATGTCCCTGACGTCCACTGTGAATGGTGGTGATGATTGCTTGCAGGTCACCGCCATAGATCCAGTATCCATCGGCCAGGTTGGGCGCGCCCAGATCCCGGTTGCCTTTGGCATCCTCGCCGTGGCAGGCGGCGCAATTGGCCAGAAATACCTCCTTGCCGGCCTCGATGGAGCCGATGGTGGCGGACGTGGACTCGGAAGGGTTGCTTAGCGAATGTACATAGGCGGCCACGTCGACGACCTGCCTGCGGTCGAGCATCTGGTCGCGCCCGAAGGCAGGCATCTGCGATGCCCGGCTTTCCGGATGGGGTGAGTTGATGCCGATGCGCATCGTCTCGGCAATCATCTCCGGATCACCGCCCCAGATCCAGTCGTCGTCGGTCAGGTCCGGATAGCCATGGCCGCCCTTTCCATCGCGTCCGTGGCAGGCGGCGCAATTGTCGCCGAAAAGCTGATGGCCCGTTGACCTCACGATTCCCATCAGCTTCGGGTCGGCGCGTATTTCATCGAAGCTGGCGGTCTCGATGGCATCGACCCAGGAGGCCCGCGCCGCATTCGCCTGAACCAGTCTTTCCTCGACGATCTTGTGCTGATTGGTGTCGAGCAGGCCCTTGGTGTAGGTCGTTCCCAACGGCCAGGTCGGCATCACGAACCACCAGATCACGGCGAAGATGTGAGTGACGATGAGGAATATCAACACGCCCCGAGGTACGGGGGTGTCCAGTTCCTTGATGCCGTTCCACTCATGCCCGGTCGTCACACGGCCGCTTACGGGATCAACTTCCTCTACCGCCATGGCTTGTCGTCCTGGTCGAGAATGCTGTGCTTGGCCCTGTGGAAGCGCCGGCGGTTGGACGGCCAGAAGGTGTAGATCGCCACGCCGATCGCAAAGGCGATCAGGTAGAACAACCCCCAGCTCTTCGAGAAGGCGACGAGCGTATCGTGGGTGATCTCCATGCCGACCTTCTCCAGTCCTTCTATTGATCGGGGTCCGGTGCCTGCTCGGAAGCTGCCGTCCGCCCATAGGCGACGTCCGTCAGGCGCCCCAACACTTGCAGATAGGCAACGAGCGCGTCCATCTCGGTGACGTTGGTGGTCACGCCGTCAAAGGCACTGATCTGCGTCTTCTCGCCGTAACGCCCGGTCACGCCCTCGGAGTAACTGCTGTCAGGTGTGGCCTGGCCATAAGCGTCTGCCGCGGCGTTTTCGATCATGTCATCGGTATAGGGGACGCCAACGGCACGCAGCGCTGCAAGGCGCAGGCCGAGATCGTCCATTCTCAGCGGCGTGCGGGCGAGGAACGCGTAGGCAGGCATGTTGGACTCCGGCACCACGTCGCGCGGATTGGAAAGGTGAGCGACATGCCAGAAATCGGAATATTTGCCGCCGACGCGTGCCAGGTCGGGTCCCGTGCGTTTCGAGCCCCACAGCATGGGATGATCGTACTTGGATTCCACCGCCAGCGAGTAAGGGCCGTAACGCTCCACCTCATCGCTGAGGGTGCGGATCATCTGGCTGTGGCAGGCATAGCAGCCTTCGCGCACGTAGATGTCACGCCCCGCCAGTTCGAGCGGCGTATAGAGGCGCATGTCCGGAGCTTCCTCGACAGTGTCGGGAATTGTGAACAGCGGCGCGATCTCGACGATTCCGCCGACGCTGGCCGCGGCGATGATGGCCACGACGAAGCCGATTGCCGTGCGTTCGATCTTGCGGTGAAACAGTTCGGACATTGCCTTACTCCGCAGGGCTCGGAGCGATGCCCGGCGCGGCTCGCCGGTCGGGCAGGTCTGCATGATCCTGCGCCGTGACGGGAGCCATCCTTACCGTCATCCAGATGTTGTAGCAGCCGACAATCGTTCCAAGCAGGAACAAGAGTCCGCCGAAAGCACGCGCGATGTAATACGGATACATGGCGAGCAAGGAATCGACGAAGGAATAGGCCAGCGCGTTGTCTTCGGTATAAGTGCGCCACATCAGGCCCTGGATGATGCCCGAATTCCACATGGCGAAGACGTATATAAGGGTTCCGGCGAGCGCGAGCCAGAAGTGCACTTCAACCAGCGCGGCCGAATACATGCGCTCCCTTTTCCACAGCGCGGGAACCAGCGTGTAGAGCGAGCCGAAAGTGATCAGCGCCACCCAGCCGAGAGCGCCGGCATGGACATGCCCAACCGTCCAGTCCGTGTAATGAGACAGTGAATTGACCGGGCGGATCGCCAGGAACGAGCCCTCGAAGGTCGAAAGGCCATAAAAAACCGCGGCCACCATCATGAAGCGCAAAGTCGCATCGTCGCGCACCTTGTGCCAGGCGCCGTTGAGCGTCAGCAGCGCGTTGCCGGCCGAAGCCCATGAGGGAACCAGCAGCATGACAGAGAATGTCATGCCCAGATTCTGCACCCAGTGAGGCAGGGCCGTGTAGTGCAAATGATGGGAGCCTGCCCACATGTAGAAAAAGGTGATGCCCCAGAAGGAAAGGATCGACAGCCTGTAAGAGAAGATCGGCCGTCCGGCCCGCTTCGGCAGGTAGTAATACATCATGCCCAGGAAGCCGGCGGTCAGGAAGAAGGCAACGGCATTGTGGCCGTACCACCATTGCACCATGGCGTCCTGCACGCCCGGCCAGATCGTGTAGCTCTTTGCGTGGCCCCAGGACACTGGCACGGCGAGGTTGTTGACGATATGCAGCATCGCCACGACCACTATGAAGGCCATGAAATACCAGTTGGCGACGTAGATGTGAGGTTCCTTCCGCCGCGCCAGGGTGCGGATGTAGAGCACCAGGTAAGTGACCCACACGATCACGAGCCAGAGGTCGGCGTACCATTCGGCCTCGGCATATTCCTTCGATTGCGTGATGCCGATGAAATAGCCGCTTACGGCAAGGAGGCAGAACAGATTGTAGCCCATCAGCACGAACCAGGGGCTGAGCTGGCCGGCCAGCCGGGTTCGGGAAGTGCGCTGCACAACATGAAAGGAGGTGGCAATAAGCGCGTTGCCGCCGAACCCGAATATGACGCCGGTTGTATGGGCTGGCCGCATGCGCCCGAAAGTGGACCAGGCGGCGTCGAAGGCGAGGTTCGGCCATGCGAGCTGCGCGGCTACCCACACGCCCATGAACATGCCGAAGACAGCCCAGACCATGGACAGCACGATCCCGACCTTGATCGGGTCGTCGTAGTAGTTGGCCTGCCGGTCTTCCGATGGTTCGGGCTTGTCGATCGACGACAGCACGAAAGCGAGCAGGACGCCACTGTAAAGCAGCACTATCACGCCCTGCACGCCCAACGCATCGGCCTTGCCTAGCGCCGCCATGGCAATTCCTGCCATCAGAAGCAGGATCAGGATAACGGCTGAGTATTGGCGTTCGCTGGAAGTAAGCTGGGCGATCAAGTCAGTGCCTCCCAGATCCTGTCGGCGGTCTGCCTCACGCCGCTTCTCCGCGAGAGTCGCAGCTTTTGGCGGCGCCATCAAGCAGATATATCACCTCGGCGCGATTGGTGACGAGGTCGGCCAGCGTATATTTGTCGAACACGGCGAGGTAGGCGCCGAGTGCTTCCCGTGCCACGGCCTTCAGCCGGCAGCTTGGCGAAAGAATGCAGCCGCGCCCGTCCGGTCTCATGCATTCCACGACAGGGGCCACATTGTCGCCAAACTGGCGCACGATCCGGCCGACATTGATCCTCTCGGGCGCGACCGCCAGCCGGATGCCGCCGGACCGGCCGCGCGAAGTGGCGATAAGGCCTGCCTCTTTCAGGCGAAGCGCGACCTTGAGCAGATGGTTGCGCGAAATGCCGTAGCTTCGAGCGACGTCGTTTACGGTGCTGGGGCGCGTTCCACGAACGGCGAGGTAGATCAGCATCCGCAGCGCATAGTCGACGTGAAGGGTCAGGCGCATGGAAGATCCCTGGCGGCTGTTTCCTGTGCCGGCAGGCGGAAGAACATGGCCAGCTTCAGGCTACGGGCGATCCGTTCGGCGCGATCGATGAAGACAGCCGCCACGTCGGGCCTGCACAGTTCCCGGGCAGTTTCACGAAACAGCCCGAGCCAGATGTCGAAGTCGCCCTCCACGACTTCCTTCAGCTTCAGATGGGCTGGCACCGGCCGTCCCTGATACGCCCCATTCTTGAGAATGACCGCGCACCAGAAGTCGGTCATTTTTTCCAGATGGGGTTCCCAGCCATCGGCAATGTGATTGGCGAAGATCGGCCCCAGCCGCTGGTCACGCCGGACACGGGCATAGAAGCTGCGCACCAGCCGACCGATAAAAGCCCTGTCCACCTCTGGATCGGCCAGGGGCTGCTCTGCGGGCGGCGTTCGGTCGAGGTGGCGCGGATGCATCGCTTTAATACTGGTATTTTGAATACCACATTTCTTAGCTGCGAAGGCGCGCGCCAGCAAGGTACGAGTTGTCGCAACTCGTGGAGATGAACTGCGGTTAAAAAAGCCCGTCAGATATGAATGCCGACCAGTGCCAGAAGTGTAAGCAGCAAAGAGCCGAGGCTTGCTACTATGACGATTGCGCCAAAGATGAAGGCCAATGCGCCAGTCAGGCTGCCTCGATAGATAGTCTGTTCCATAAGTGAAAGGTAGTTTTGAAAGCGGCGCCAGGCAAGTGGGTATCCAGCTCTACCGTCGCCGAGTGGCTTGCGGTCTTGCTCCGTTACACGGCCATGGACCTACGCGCGTTTCATTCGCCAGAGGCGAGGTCGTAAGGCTGCACGATCGGGCCGCCGCCATGTTCGGCACAGAAGGTTTCGACCTGATAGACTTTGCGCAGCAGCTCGGGCGATAGGACCGAACGGGGCTCACCATCTGCCACGACCTGACCGCCTGCCATCATCACGAGCCGTGTACACCAGCGCGCCGCAAGGCCCAGATCATGCAGACAGGCCACGACCGCATGCCCCTTCCGCGCCAGTTCCGCGAATGTGCGCATGAGCGCGATCTGGTGCGCCGGATCCAGCCCGGCGGTTGGCTCGTCGGCAAGCAGCAGTGGCGCGTCCTGGGCAAGTGCCCGGGCAACAAGAATTCTCGCCTTTTCGCCCCCCGACAGGGCGTTGGCCGGACGCGACCGGAATTCTTCCACCCCCATGGCACAGACCGCAGCTTCCACGGCTACCCTGTCTTGAGCGCATACCGGCCTGAAAGCGGCCCGGTGCGGCGTGCGCCCGAGCCAGATCAGTTGCTCGACGGTCATCGACCACGCAATCTCGCGCTCCTGGGGCAGGTAGGATACGAAAAGGGCGCGCTGCCGGGCGGAAAGGGTCCGGCCATCGCGGCCCGACAACATGATACTTCCCCTGGAGGGGATGAGGCCGAGCGCGGCACGCAGCAGGGTCGATTTGCCGGCGCCATTGGGCCCGATCAGGCCGACGAACTCGCCCGCCGCGACATCGAACGAAATGCCGTCCAGCACCTGCTTGCCGCCAAGTTCCGCCTGGAGTTCACGAAGGGAGAGCAGCGTCACAATTCATTCCTTCGCGAACGGTAGACGAGCCAAAGGAAGAACGGCGCTCCGACCATTGCGGTGAGCACGCCGATCTTCAGATCGTGTCCGGGATCTATCAGGCGTACAAGAATGTCGGCAGTCAGCAGCACGATGGCGCCGCCGAGCGCGCTTGCCGGCAGGAGCCGGGAAGGGACCGACCCGACCAGCGGGCGCAGCACATGCGGGACTACGAGCCCGACGAAGCCGATAGCGCCGGCAACGGACACCGCTGCGCCGACCGAAGCGGCGGTGCCGAACACGGCAAAGCTCTGCAGTTTCCCCACATTGATCCCCATAGTGGCCGCCGCGTCCGATCCAAGCGTCAGGGTATCGAGAGGGCGCGCCAGGGAAGCCAGCATGATCCACCCGATAATCATGAATGGTCCGGCCAGCCACACATGCGTCATGGATCTGTCAGTCAGCGAGCCCAGCATCCAGAACAGGATCTCCGTGGCCGCAAAAGGGTTGGGCGACAGGTTGAGCACCAATGTCGACGCGGCACCGGCGAAGGCCGACACCGCGACGCCGGCAAGGATGAGAGTGAGCGTACTGCCGTTGGCACCTGTCAAGGCGCGAATGAGAAGAACGGCGACAAAGGCACCGGCAAGGCCGGCAAGAGGCAGCGCCAACGGAAAGAATGCCGAAAGGCCGGTATAGATGGCGAGCACCGCGCCGAGGGCAGCTGCGCTGCTGATGCCGAGAATGCCTGGTTCCGCAAGCGGATTGCGGAGAAATCCCTGCAGGACCGCTCCCGACAGGCCAAGCGTTACGCCTATCATGAGGCCAAGAACGGCTCGCGGCAGCCGAATCTCGTACATGACGAGTTGAGCAAGCGATGTCTCGGTCGAGAAGAGTCCTTCAAGACTGCCGGCCATTCCGAGATCAGAAGGGCCGATGAGGAGCGAGCCGACGAATGTCAGGACCACGAGCCCCGAGAGGGCAGCCAGCAAAATCGCATAGGCGGACGCCCTCATTTTTCTCTGTGCTTTCCGGATTGGACCGCCGCCTTGGCCGCATTCTGCAGAATGGCCGCTGCGACCAGATTGAAAGGCCCGCCGCAAATCCAGTTCGATGCTGGTACTGGCGCGGTTTGCGCTCGTTCGAGCACCGCCCGGTAGGCGGGATGGACAAAATTCTCCTGTGCAAGCGCGGGAGCCTCGTAGGTCGGCGTATCGTTAGTGACGATATCCGGCAGTGAAAGCACCAGTATTTCGAGCGGAAGGCGGCCGGCTCCCCGGATGCCGAGCTTGCTGCCCAGATTGGTCAGCCCTGCCGCCTCGATCACCGCCTCGCTAAGGGAGCCCTTGCCGGTCGTATAGGAGTTGGAGGCATAGGTGGCGACCGTCAGGCCCGGAACGGCAGAAGATGCGAGATCATCCAAGCCTTTCTCCAGGGTTGCCACCATTTCCTGTGCGCGTTCCTCCTGCCCCAGAAGCCTTCCCATTCGCAATATGTTTTCCGCGACGTCGTCAAAGGATGCCTCCGGTGCGAACTTCTCGACCCGAATACCCAGGCGCTGCAGCATGGAGGCCGTGGGTGAGGTGGAAAAGGTTCCGTCAAGAACGAGGTCCGGTTTCATCAGGAAGACCTCTTCGGCCAGACCAATGTTCAAGCGGTAGCGGGCGGCTTCCCCAGCCAGGGCGGAACTGCCCGGGTCCGCCGCGAGATGGGATACCGAAAACAGTTGACCTGGCGCGGCAAGCAGCATTGCCAGTTGGTCCGTGCACAGGTTCATCGACACGACGCGGGCGGGCGCCTTCGCCGCGCCTGCGGGCAGCGTCGGGGCCAGGCTCATGAAAGCGAGTCCCACGAGCCCCAGAAGCAATCGCCGCGATCGTATCAGCTTCCACATGCGGTCAGAACGTCCTAGTATAGCTGAAGTCGAATGTGCGGCCCGGCGCAAGATAGCCCCAGTATGTCGAATACTGCTCGTCGAACAGGTTCGAGACCGACAGCTTGAGCCTGGAATATTCATCAAATGAATAGGTGGCGCCGACGTCGACCAGTGTGTAGGCCGGCAACTCGGTCCTGTCGAACGTGTTGAAGTCGGTGTCGTCCCGTGGACCAACATGAAGCACGCCCAAGGTCAACTCCAGATTTTCGCGCGGCTGATGTGTGATTTCCGCGCCAAGCTTCAGGCGCTCCTGCCGGAGGACGTACCGGCCATCCTGGTCACGCGGATTGCGGATGTCGAGCCAGGCGCGCGCCTGCCACTGTTCGTTGAAGCGATGCGACAGGCTGGCTTCGAAGCCGGTCGTGTTGACCCGGTCGATATTCACGGGCCGGTAGACGAAGGTGATGCTGTCTGCTTGCCAGTTGATCTGGTCCCGCACCCATGACTGATAGAAGGCGACGTCGAGCGTGGTCGCATCGGTGGGTCGCCAGGAAAGACCGATCTCGTAGGCTCGAGAACGTTCGGGTTTGAGGTCGGGGTTCCCGGTCGTCCACGGATCAGCCGGCCAGTATAGATCGTTGAAGGTTGGCGCACGGAAACCGGTTCCGTAGGATGCGCGAGCCGTCAGGCCTGGGCCAATTTCATAGCTCATCCCAAAATTATAGGTCGTGGCGTCGCCAAACAACTCATTTTGGTCGTGGCGAATGCCGCCATCCAGGCTCAGCTCGCCGAGTTCCACAGAGTGTTGCGCGAAAATGGCGCCGTGATTGCGGGCGGTGACGTCATACACTGCCGTGGAGTCAATCTGCTCACGATAAGCCTCGCCGCCGATGGTGAAGGTATGATGCGCATCTCCGGCGTCGAACTCCTTGCTGGTGGAAGCAAAGACGCCATAGCGCAAGGTGCCGAAGTCGTCGTGGATCGTCGTGCCACGCTTGAAGTTGTCCTGATCGTCCTTTCCAAGCGAGAACTCCAGGCGGGAACTCCAGTCATGGGCATGGTCGATACGCGTGCCGATCCTTGCGGCCAGCGTGGCTGTATCGGCTTCATCCGCATTACCGGGATCGTCAAATTGAACGCGCGAGCGTGAGTAAAGGGCGGACGCGTAGGCCTGGCCCCAGGCATAATCCTTTTCGGCAGAGGCGCTCAGCGAGCCGAGCAGGAAACCGTCGTCGTCGGGTTCAAAAAAGGGAGCACTCGGAGAGCTGAAATTATAGCCTTCGGTTCCGATCAGCCTGCCCCCGAGGTTGAAGCGGGTTCCGTCCGGCATGGCGCCATGAACATTTGCATCCGTGTAGCCGCCCCAGGGATGGAGAACGCCGGCCGTCACCGTGGTGCATATCTCTTTCCCCTCCGGACAGGCCGCGGTCCCTTTGCGGGTAATGATATTGATCACGCCGCCGATGGCGTCCGCCCCATATTGCGCCGAGTGCGACCCCTTTGCGATCTCGATCCGCTCTATTGCCCCGAGAGGGATGTTTTGCAGCGCGGTTGATCCAGC
>QGUU01000384.1 GCA_003242525.1 Pseudomonadota bacterium
GATCTGCCAATTTTTAAGGCTATGTTGCGACATGCATTTCATGTATGAAGCGCGGTCCGCCGTCAGGGCGATTTTGACATGGCCAAGTGCATACCCATATGAGCCCCCCGCGCGCCATGTCTGCCCTGACAGATTTGGCCGGTGCGGCCAGCGTACGGAAAACGACGATGCCGAAATTCAAATTTCACAAGCTCGCCGCCATCATCGTGTTGATAGGTTTCGCTGCCTGGATGGCGACTGGCGAATTCTCCTCGGTCGGCAGCGCCACGGGGGTTGAGAAGCCGGCACCGGACGAACCCGCGGCTGACGCTGAAGAGAAGGCACCTGTCCGCGTTGTCAAGGTTGTGACGCCGCCCCGCAGCGAGCATGCCAGGGCTATCCGCGTCGCCGGTCTCACAGAGGCCGACAAGCGCGCCGTTCTGGCCACGAGAGTTGGGGGAATAATCGAGAAGTTACCCGTCAAGCGGGGCGATCGCGTCAAGGCAGGTGACCTGATCCTGATGCTTGCGGAGGAAGAGAAACGGTCCGCGGTGGCCAACGCCCGGGCGCTGTTGTCCCAGCGCCAGGCGGAGCTTGATGCCGCCGAGAGGCTGGCAAAGAGCGGTAACCTGGCCAAGCTGCAGCTCGATACCGCCAGGTCCAACCTCGCCGCGGCTAAGTCACAGTTTGATGCTGCAACGGCCGATCTGGAGCGCAACCAGGTCAAGGCGCCTTTCGACGGCGTCGTTGATCGCGTGTCGGTGGAGCTCGGAAGCGCGGTCATGCAGGGAGGCGAGGTTGCCACCGTCCTTGCGCTGGATCCAATCATCGCACGCGGCGAAGTCAGCGAACGCGACCTTGGCTATGTCAAGGTCGGGGACCGGGCGAGCGTCACGCTGGTCAATGGCCAGACGGTGGAAGGCGTTGTGCGCTATATCAGCCGCGACGCATCAGTTCCCACGCGCACCTTCCGCGTAGATGTGGCGATCCCCAATCCGGAGGGCACCATTCCCGCGGGCATGACTGCCGAAATCACGCTCTCGGCAGAGCCGACGGATGCCGTGCTTTTGCCGCGTTCGGTCGTGACGCTGGGCGAGAAGGGGGACCTGGGCATTCGTGCCGTGGGCCGCGACGACAAGGTCGTCTTCTATCCGATCGACCTGGTTGACGACACGGCGGAGGGTCTGGTGCTGGGAGGCATTCCCGCAGATGCGCGGGTCATCGTTGCAGGCCAGGAACTCGTCTCGGAAGGCGATCAGGTGCAGCCGGTCGATGCGACGGCGGACGAGATCAAGACGCTGGTCGGCGACGCATCTGCCACCACCCAATGAACCGGAACCTTAGCCGGACCTGATCCATGGATATCGTCAGACTAGCCATCCGCAATGCGCGGCTGACCATCTCGGCCCTTCTGTTCCTGATCCTCGCCGGCGCCGTCGCCTATCAGTCGACGCCCAAGGAAGCGGAACCGGACGTGCCGATTCCGATGATGTATATCAGCCTGGCCTATCAGGGCATTTCGCCCGAGGATTCCGAGCGCCTGCTGCTGCGTCCGATGGAGACGAAGCTGAAGAGCCTGAAGGGGCTGAAGGAGATGCGCTCGGCCGCTTTCCAGGGGGGCGGCTACGTTCTGGTCGAGTTCGAGCCCTCGGTGGATCTGGCCACTGCATTGCAGGACACCCGCTCCAAGGTGCAGGATGCCAAGGCAGACCTGCCTCAGGCGGCGGAGGAGCCGACCGTCAACGAAGTCAACGTTTCCGAATTCCCCGTCCTGGTCGTCACCCTGTCCGGCCATGTTCCCGAGCGCGTGCTGGCTGCTGCCGCGCGCGAATTGCGCGATCGCATAGAGGAAGTGCCGGGCGTTCTGGAAGGAGATCTTCAGGGATCACGCGACGATCTGGTCGAGGTCATAGTCGATCCGGTGAAGCTGTCTTCCTATGGCATCCGGCTCGACCAACTCATCCAGGGAGTGGGCGCTTCGAACAGCCTGGTAGCCGCCGGCAATATAGAAGGCGCGGAAGGCAAATACGCCGTCAAGGTGCCGTCTCTGATAGAGACGCCGGAAGATGTCGCCAACCTGCCCGTCGTTGCCACGCCCGACGCCATCGTCCGGGCCAAGGACGTCGCGGCTGTCCGTTCCACCTTTGCCGATGCTGAAACCATCACCCGGCTGGACGGCAAGCCGGCCATCGCCATCGAGGTGAAGAAGCGCATCGGCGCCAATCTCATCGACACGATCGAAGGCGTGAAGGCGGTCGCCGACGAGTTCGTCAAGACGGCGCCCGAAGGGATGGAAGTCACCTACACGCAAGACAAGTCGGTTTTTGTCAAGCAGCTGCTCGGTGACCTGCAAAACCATGTGATGATTGCCGTCATCCTGGTGTTCATCGTGATTTTGTATGCCCTTTCGGGCCGCGCCTCGCTTCTTATCGGCCTGGCGATACCGTCCTCCTTCCTGATCGGCATATTGCTGCTGTCGCTGATGGGCTACACGATCAACATGATCGTGCTGTTCTCGCTCATCCTGGCGGTCGGCATGCTGGTGGACGATGCCATCATCGTCACCGAATTCGCCGAGCGGCGGATGAACGAGGGCATGCCGCGCGAGGATGCTTTCGCGCTGGCGGCCAAGCGCATGGCCGGGCCGGTCATTGCGGCCACGATGACGCGCATTGCCGCCTTTTCGCCGCTCCTTTTCTGGCCGGGCATCGTCGGCGACTTCATGAAATACCTGCCGATCACGCTGATCGTGACGCTGGCCGCCTCGATGCTTTATGCGCTGGTGTTCACCCCGACGCTGGGCGCGAAGTTCGCCAGGGCGGAAGTGCATGCCGAGGACGAGCAACGCGACGGGCTCTACATGGCAATAGTCAAGCGGGCGGTACGCTTTCCCGTCACCGTGTGCCTCCTGACGGTTGCGCTGCTCGTCGGCATCGTCATGGCCTACGGCAAATGGGGTGCGGGGGTTGAGTTTTTCCCCAATGTCGAGCCGGACTATGGGCTGCTCTACGTACATGCGCGGGGCAATCTTTCGCTGGCCGAAATGGATGCTGCTACCAGGCAGGCAGAGGAAAGGCTGCTCGGCTGGCCCGGGGTGAAATCGGTTTATACGCGGGTCGGCAAGACGCGGGGCGGCGGGCAGGACATAGACGAGGACGTTGTCGGCGTGATCCAGTACGAGTTCGTGGACTGGCGCGAGCGCAAGCCGGCACACCTGATCCTCGACGACCTGCGCAAGGCCATGGCCGGCATTCCCGGGGCGGACGTGGAAGTGCGCGTGCCGGAAGCCGGCCCGCCAACCGGCAAGCCGATACAGATCCGGCTTTCGGCCGCCAATCCTCAGGGGCTGGACACGTAGCCGAAAAGCGCGGCTGCCCGGACCCCCAGCCGCCCGGCGTAATTCGCCTAA
>QGUU01000385.1 GCA_003242525.1 Pseudomonadota bacterium
ACGCTACCGACACGCTCCGCCACAGTACGCCCAACGATCGGCTCGAGAAGGGCATTGACGGCAACCCTTGCCCGCTCTCCTGGCGTCGGCTCGTAAGCCCGCAATTCGCCCGTGGGCTGCACGGGCGGGCCCGCAAGGGGCTGCGTCGCGAGCAGCGCATTGACCGGCGTCCGCAGATCTTCTGCGCTCGTGACAGCAGACGGCACTGGCATTGCCGACCGCTGTGGTCGGATCAGAGATTCCAGCTCAGAGAGCAGCTCCTCGAAGCTCGCCATCAGTCAAATGCTCCTTCGATCGCCGGGGCCAGGACGCCGGCTGGGGCAAGCTGCGGCCGTCGTGCTTGCCGACCCGCGATCATACGGGCCCGCGCCTGTCTCATCCGCTCAATGTGCTCGGCAACCCGTGCCACATCTCGCATTGGCGTGGTTGCGATGCGGGCAATCTCACGGTTGCGGCGCTCCTTCAGCTTGTTGGCAACCCAGCGGACTGCGGCATTGCGGAAATTGGCGACGCTGGCTTGATCGAGAGCGGCAATCATGTCGATGTCGCCGGTCGCCATAGCCTCCATCTGCTGCCGCGGTTGTGTCGGCGAGCCGCCCATCATCTTGGATGACCGTGCTGCCACACGTGCATCACGAATGAGCCGCGAAAACTCAACGGCGGCCTCGGGGCCGAACAGGTCGCGGATTACGGTCCGCATTGCCGCCTTGTCGAATTGGCTTACGACGGATTGAATGCCGCCCGCGTTGTCGATCTTGTCGATCAGCCGCTGCGCGAACTCGATACGGACGAGATCCTGCATTTCTGGCGCGAGCTTCTGGAACTCAGCAAGATGCTGCCGATATTTCGGACCTGCGCGCTCCGCGAAAGCCTCCCCCAGCTCCCGCGCCCGCTCGGCGATCTTCATGTCCGCCCAGCGATCGTTCGCGCGGGCCCACTCCGGCGAGGCACGTCTCATGATGCGCGTGATGTCGTCATAGAGCGGCTGCAACGTAGCGACGATGTGTGAACGCCCTGCACGATCTGCCGCTGTGATCATGCCGCGGATCGCGCCGCGCATGTCCTGTAACTGCTGCAGGGATGGCATAAGGAGCCGCTGACCGTCGGCGGCAGTGATGAACAGCTCGTCAATGGCGCGGCGCAAGGCTTCTGCCTGCTCTCCGGAGCGCCCGGCCATGCGGTTGAGGTGCCTGTTGACGGCGCGCTCGAGCAACCCATGCAACAGACGATAGTTGACGTTGGCCGCGCCTCCTGGGCCGCTATAGACCTTGGCGTATTCCTCTTGCGCCTTGCGCGTCATGTCCTGGATGAGGAGATCCGCATCATCGAGCGTTCCCGGCGCGAACGGCTGCCGGGAAAGCCGCTCACGCAACTGATTGCGCAGGCCTTCCATCCTGGCGGCAATGGCGTTGCGCACGATAGACGCGCTCTCGCCAGTGAAGGCATTGGCGATGCGCTCGAGCTCGCGCTGCGAGGCAACCTCCTCGACGCGCCCCGCTCGTTGCTCCAACTCGAGCAATCCTTCCTGCCCGCGTTGCGCGGGCCGTGCGCGGCGTGTCTCGAGGATCGATCGGGCGATGGCTGGCTGCTCGGCGAGCAAAAGCTCGTTTGCCTCTTGCGAGCGCAGCAGATCACGCACACGCTGCGTTGCCGTCGAACGCGAGATGCCCTGCTCCTGCACCAGACGATTGATGGTCGCCGGAATGGCAATCGAGGTCTGCCCGCGGGCACGGACCATCTCCTCGCCGAGAATATCGAGAGCCTGACGTTGCGCGCCCGTTGCGATGCTTTCCGCAAGCTCGTCCAATGTGGGGCCTGCGCCCGTTCCAGGCTCCTCCGCGAGACGCTGGGCCATTTGCGCATACGGCGAGCGGCCGGCTATAGCCTCCCGTGCGGTCTGTGTCAGACGACTGACGCCTGCGGTTGCCGCCAGCGGCGCAGCCGCACCCGCAAGACCAGCGATCGTCTGTCCAGTAGGCCCAAAGCCACCTTCGGCAGCGGCCTCCTGGGCAAGTCCTGCGCCGGTGGATGCCGCGACATCGGCAGCCACGGCACGTCCAGGAGCCGCTGCAATCGGCGCGCCTATGGCTTGCCCAATGGCGCGAGTGGTTGTCGTGGGAGCCAGAGCTGCCAAACGGGGGGCCTGGCTTACAAGCGCCGTGCTCGGGATTGCGCTTGCGCCAACAGCCTCGCCTGCGGCGCGGGCAAACCGGCCTGCCCCCGTGGTTGGCTCCGGCTGTTGCAGGAACGGCCTGTATAGCGGCATCTCCTCGACGTTGGGCAGGAAGTCGCCACCGGTGACCGCCTCACCTGCCACGTCGAGAAGGCGATACGGAAGGGTGGCAAAGCTGACGATGCCTTTCGACACGCCGCGCACGACCTGCTCGCCTACGTCTGCCAGCGTCTCGGCCGCGGTGGGCCGCCGCGGAAACTGCTTGGCGAGAGCCTGCCGGATCACCTCCGGCGGCGTGCCGTCGGGAAACTCTGCAATGCCGCCGTCAGGAGTCTCGATCTCGATGGGCATCACCACGCCTCCCCTGTCTCGACGTCGATGAGCCGGCCTGTCTGTGGGTCATATCGGTAGCGCTTGACGGGGCCGCTCTCGCGGGCCGGTATTTGCTCACAAGGCACGCGCTTTTCCAGCGCCGCCTTCATCTGGCTGTACTCGCGCTCCATCCAAACGTAGTTAATGGCCATGACGCCGAGAAAAATGACCAGAATGCACAGATCTCGGCGTGTCAGGATCATTCAATGGGCTCTAGCTCTTGCGTATCAGGATTGAAGCGCAGGCGGGGCCTCGTGGTCTGCTGCGGAGCCTGAGACGGCTCCTCTGTCCTCCGGCCTCGCGTTGCAATTTCCACCGCGTTCGTGAGGAACCTGTCAAGGGCATCGAGCTTTTGCTGTACGACCTGTGGCGGATCGGTGGCCTTCGGCATGAACAGATCCTCGTAGCGTTGGACCTCGCTCTCCGGCGCGGCCGCGCCAGTCATGGCCCGCAGCGCCGCCTCGATGGCAGACGTGATCGTGCGGCGGGCCTGGCCGACTTGCGCCGAGAACTCGGATACCGCCTCTGGCAAAATCGCCTGCGAGACCATGCCAGTCACACCCCAAGGTTGCGTGAAGATCTGGCGCGCTTTCGGCAGATCTCGTCTCGCCGTCTCGATCATGGCCAGGCGGCCGGAGACATCGGCTGCGATATGTGTTGCGGGACCGCCTGGAATGGCCTCCAGCCTGGTGCGGTCTGCGGACCACCTGTAGCCAGATGGCGCCTGCGGGAGACCGGCATGCGCGGCCTTCGCCCGCGCCTCCTCCGTCTGCGCTTGGATGAGACCGAGCTTTGCGCGCTTCTCCTCCTCCTCGAGCGGATCGCGCACGATCCCCGCC
>QGUU01000386.1 GCA_003242525.1 Pseudomonadota bacterium
TACCGAGACGATTGACGGCAAATCAGCGGTGGGCAGATGACATTGTGGCCGGGTCTCCGGCCGTTTTTTTTTGCCGAGGGTTTTGCCCGCGTTTCCTACCTCTTATGGACGGAAAGCTCGCCCAACAGCTTGGCCATCTCGTCATCCAAAGACTGCGAACGGGACGCGGATTTGGCGGTCGATGAGGAATCGGCCTCCAGGGACACCTCCAATTCGTTGAGCAAGGCAGCATCGATAGGGTCCGCCGTGGATTGCGGCGCAGCCGATGCCGGGGCGGCTGTATTGGCCGGCGTGTAACGTGGGGCAGGCTTCGGGGCGGGCGGATGTTGCGCAGGGGCTGGCGGATGTTGCGCACTGGCCGTCACGGTGTTGGCCGCCACCGGGCGGACAGGTCCGTGAACCGGTCGCGCATCGGAGGGCGGTGGTGGCTTTGCCTGCGGGTTGGGCGTCTGCTCTCCGGCAACAAGGGCAGGGCGCCGCGCGGGGGCCACGCGGCGTATGTCGCGTTCCACCACTACATCCGTCGGCCCTCCGATCAGCAACAGATGCTCGACGTCGTCTCGCCGCACCAAAACCAGGCGTCGGTGGCTGTCGACGGCGGTTGCGTCCATGACTGAAAGGCGTGTCTTGCGCGAACGTCCGCCGGCCACGTAAGCACCAGACGTAAGGCTGCGGGAAAGCTTGATGATGAGAAGAACAACCAGCAACAGCACCAGGGCGGCGAGAGTCCACAGAATGGCGCGCGTGTAGTGCGGGCCACCTAAGCCGTCCAGCCAGTCCAGCATGTCGCTCCCCCAAAATGTCCCGATGTGATCGGCAGGAGACTAGACCGTTGGAGGTAGCTGCCGCAAGTTTTCCTCACGATTTGTGAACAGGCGTAAGCAGCAGGATTTACGGTGCCTCTTGTTTTGCCGGGACAAGTGCGGCCAAGGTCTTTTCCCGGTATGGAGAATGTGATTCAAACGGTTGCCGGCAGCGTCGGGGCAGATATTTCGTGGACAGGGGCGATATGGCCAGGGAAAAGAGCGGCGATTTCTATCCCGTTCCGATTGTCGATCAGAATACGCGGCCGGGCGCCATAGCGCGGCTGGTCATCTTCATTGCTGTTCTGACTGTCGCCTCGATCATTTTCGGAATTTTCCGCGAGCGGTTCGGCGATCCGTTCCTTCTCGGCATGCTGGGCGTACTTGCGATGATCGGCGTCGGGTTCCTGTTCGCCGCAGCCATCGGCTTCATCCAGATAGCGCCGCGTTCATCGGGCGATGAACTCGCCAAGGCCTTTGTCGATTCCCTGGCTCAGGGGCTTCTCGTCACTGACGCAAAGGGCAGGGTCATCTACGCCAACCGCGCCTACGCCGACATGACCGGGGCGACGTCAGCGGCTGATCTCAAGACGGTCGAGGCGCTGCTTTCGGACGTGCCGGAAGCTTCGGCCATTGTCTACCGACTGGCTTCCGGGCTTCGCGACGGCAAGGCGGGAGACGGCGAATTCCGCCTTTCCTACGCAATTCGGCCAGGTGCCGAACCGCGCGCGCACTGGTACCGCGTGGCGGCACGCACCTTCGCCGTGCCCGGCCAGCGTCAGCCACTGCTTGCGTGGCAGCTTGCCGACATATCCGAGGAACGCGCAGAGCAGGAACGCTTCTTCCTCGATCTTCAGAAGGCGATCGACCATCTCGACCATGCACCGGCTGGCTTCTTTTCGGCAGATCAGGACGGGCGCGTAACCTACGTCAACGCGACCTTGGCGGAGTGGCTGGGCATAGACCTTGCCTCCTTCACTCCGGGGTCCGTGCGGCTGCCGGATATCGTCGCCGGGGATGGAATGGCGTTGATCCAATCCGTGAAGGCCGATCCGGGGACCACACGCAACGCGGTCATCGATCTGGATCTCACCACCATGAAGGGAGAGGTGCTTCCGGTTCGCTTCATGCACCGCGTCAGCGCCAGCCGCGACGGGCTGCATGGGCCGACGCGGACCATTGTGCTCAACCGCACCCAGGGCGAGGACTCGTCCGCCGATCTGCGCGCTGCCGAGGTCCGGTTCACGCGCTTCTTCAACTCCACTCCAATGGCGATTGCAGGGGTCGATCAGGACGGCCGTATCCTTCGCACCAACGCGCCGTTCCTGTCGCTGTTTGCATCCGTCGTCGATCGTGACGCTTTGGACAGGCGGATTCGGCTCGATACCGTCATCCATGAGCGCGACCGGCCGGCTTTTGCCGCGGCGCTGGAAAAGGCCAGGCAAAAGCAGGCCGACATAGCACCTATCGACACCGTGTTGCCGGACAATGAGGAGCGCCACATCCGCTTTTACGTCAATGCGATAGCCGATGGCGCCAGCGGTGACGGGGCAGAAGAGTCTGCGATCGTCTACGCGGTCGACACGACCGAGCAGAAGGCCCTTGAAAGCAGCATGGCCCAGAGCCAGAAAATGCAGGCGGTGGGCCAACTTGCGGGCGGCATAGCGCACGATTTCAACAATGTGTTGACTGCCATAATCATGGCATCGGACCTGTTGTTGACCAACCATCGTCCGTCCGATCCGTCCTTCCCGGACATCATGAACATAAAGCAGAATGCCAATCGCGCGGCTTCGCTGGTGAGGCAGCTGCTGGCCTTTTCCCGCAAGCAGACACTCAGGCCGGAAGTGCTCAACCTTACGGACGTCCTTGCGGACCTCAGAATGCTTCTGGCCAGGCTGGTGGGTAACGACATCAAGCTGAAAGTCGAGCATGGCCGTGATCTCTGGCCGGTGCGCGTGGATATCGGTCAGTTCGAGCAGGTGGTGGTAAACCTCGCCGTTAACGCTCGCGACGCCATGCCTGAAGGTGGCGAACTGACGGTAAGGACCCGCAATATTACCGCGGAAGAATGCTCGACCCTGAACTACCGCGAGCTTCCGCCGGGCGACTATGTGCTCGTGGACATCGAGGATACCGGCACCGGGATTCCGCCCGATGTTCTGGACAAGATATTCGAGCCATTCTTCACCACCAAGGAGGTCGGCAAGGGAACGGGTCTCGGACTTTCCATGGTCTACGGCATCGTCAAGCAGACCGGTGGTTTCATTTTCTGCGATTCGGAAGTGGGCAAAGGAACCACGTTCCGCATCTTCCTGCCGCGGCACGTGGCCGTCTCGGCACAGGCGGCCGATGAGCCGGCAACCGCCATGGCCGCAGGCGAGGGCTCCTCGCCTTCACCAACGCCAGGCGGTGTTCCCGAAAAGCCGGCGCTGGAGCAGGCAAAGGATCTTTCCGGCTCCGCCACCGTCCTGCTTGTCGAGGACGAGGATGCAGTGCGCATGGGCGGGGTGCGGGCACTTACCTCGCGCGGCTATTCAGTTCATGAAGCCTCCTCTGGTGTCGAGGCGCTCGAAGTG
>QGUU01000019.1 GCA_003242525.1 Pseudomonadota bacterium
GATCCGGGCCGATCCGAAAGACTGAGCCCGAATCTGTCGGCGCAATGGAAGTCGGCGGCGGGGAATTCCACTGCTGGCCTCGAAGGTTTCGATATGGAAGACATGGCGGCGGCTGCGGTCACGTTGCGCGACCATGTCAGCCAGCAGATCGCCCTGACCTTTACGGATCACGCGGCGCGTCTCATCGCTGCCGAACTGGCCGACGGGCTGGACGATGCCGGCTACCTGCGCGTGGAACCAGAGGAGGTGGGAGCAAGGCTTGGCGCGGACCCGACCGAGGTGGAAGCCGTCCTGGCAACGTGCCGGACGTTCGATCCGGTGGGCATCTTCGCCCGCGACCTTGCCGATTGCCTCTCGCTGCAACTGGCCGCCCGTGACCGGTTGGACCCTGCCATGCGCACCCTGGTCTCCAACCTGGATCTGCTGGCCCGGCGGGACTTCCAGAGCCTGAAACGGCTATGCGGCGTGGATGAGGACGACCTGCTCGACATGATGGAGGAGATCCGGGCGCTCGATCCGCGCCCGGGAGCTGCCTTTTCCACGGATGTCAGCGATGCGATCGTGCCGGATGTCGAAGTTCGCCCCGCCAGCGACGGCACCTGGGATGTGGAACTGAACCCGGCAACATTGCCGCGCGTGCTGGTCGATCACGCCTACTACCTCAGGGTTTCGACCCATGCCCGGGACCAGGCCGAGAACAACTTCCTCTCCGAATGCCTGCAAAACGCGAACTGGCTGACCCGCAGCCTCGACCAGCGGGCACGAACCATTCTGAAGGTGGCGTCCGAGATCGTCCGCCAGCAGGACGCTTTTTTCGTCCACGGCGTGCGTCACCTCAAGCCGCTCAACCTGAAGACGGTGGCCGATGCCATTGGCATGCACGAATCCACCGTCAGCCGCGTCACCGCCAATAAATACATGCTCACTCCGCGGGGCGTTTTTGAACTGCGTTATTTCTTTACCGCCGCCATAGGCTCGGCTGAAGGCGGGGAAGCGCATTCCTCCGAGGCCGTGCGCGACCGCATCCGCCAGCTCATTGACGAGGAGCAGCCGCAGAACGTGCTCTCGGACGACGCGATCGTCGACCATCTGAGGGCGAGCGGCGTAGACATAGCCCGGCGCACCGTGGCCAAGTACCGTGAAGCCATGAACATTCCGTCCTCCGTCCAGCGGCGGCGGGAAAAGCGCGCACGAGCCAGCCTCGCTTCCTGAGATTTGTTCGTTCCGCAGCTTTCACGTTTCGTTGACAAGCGGTGGTGAAGTGGCTAGAAGGCCGCCCCCATAGGCGGGCGGCGGTCCCGCGAAGCATGAACCGTCCACGGGCCGGCCAGAGCGGAAGACGGACGGGCTTGGCAGAGAGCGATCACCGGGAACTTGGGTAAATTCAGCGAGAAGGCTGTCCCACAGCTTGTGTGGGCGGACCACCAGTATAAACTCCCGGCAGTGTAGGCCTGGATAGAAAGGGCAGTTTCGAATGACGCTGCGCATATCGGGAAAGCACATGGATGTGGGCGATGCCTTCCGTGCCCGCATTAACGATCGAATCGGCGAAGCTGTTGGAAAATACTTCGATCGCGGCTTTTCAGGGCATGTCACCATCATCAAGTCCAACTCGCGCTTCACGGCCGATTGCATGATCCGCCTTGATTCCGGCGTCTCGTTGCAGACGACCGGCGAAGCGCTAGAACCCACCCTCGCCTTTGATGCCGCGGCAGAGCGCCTTGAGAAGCGGCTTAGGCGCTACAATCGCCGGGCAAAATCGCGCAGCTACGGCACGATCAATGGTGAAATCCTGGACGTGCCCTATGCCGTAATGGAACCGCTTGGCGATGACGACGAGGAAATCCCGGAGGACTACGCTCCGGCCGTCGTCGCAGAATCGACCATGGAATTGAAGACGATGTCGGTCGCTTCTGCCGTCATCGAACTCGACAGTGCCGACAGGCCTGTTCTTGTATTCCGAAACGCAGGCAACGACCACCTGAACATCGTTTATCGAAGGCCGGATGGACATATCGGCTGGATCGACCCCTCGACCGTGAAGGTCGCCCGGGGATAAGAGCCAGCCGTCGCCAAACATGGGGTTGGCGCCGACGGGCGGAGCAAGGGATATTTCATCATGGATGTGAGCGATCTGATCGACGTCGCGGCGATCATGCCGGCGTTGAAGGCGAACTCCAAGAAACAGCTTCTCCAATTGTTGTCAGAGCGGGCGGCGGCGCTGTCCGGCATTCCGGAACGGGAAGTATTCGACACCATCCTGCAGCGCGAGCGTCTGGGTTCCACAGGCGTGGGCAACGGCATTGCAATTCCGCATGGCAAGCTGGCGGGCGTGAAGCGTATCACCGGCGTATTTGCCCGACTGGAATCACCTGTGGATTTCGAGGCGCTGGACGACCAGCCGGTAGACCTGGTGTTCCTGCTGCTGGCGCCCGAAGGGGCGGGAGCCGATCACCTCAAGGCGCTCTCGCGCATAGCCCGCGTGCTGCGCGACGCCGACACGGTCGCAAAGATTCGCGGCACCCGCGACGCTGCGGCGATCCATACTCTCCTGTCACAGACGCCCGCCTCACACGCGGCCTGAACTGATAGCCCCGCCTTCTGGCGGGATTCAGCCCGGCCCTGAACATCACCGACCAGGTGACAAGCGGGGCGCGGCGTTAACCGCCAAGTCAGGCGGCGGGCTCGACGGGCCCGAAGGATGCAATTTCCACCAGCGGAGCCGGAGTGGCAGTGGTCTTTTCGCGAGACTTGCACAGGTCGGCGATGACACAAAGCGCGCATTCGGGCTTGCGGGCCTTGCAGACGTAGCGCCCGTGCAGAATCAACCAGTGATGGGCATGGCGCATATATTCGCTGGGAATCACTTCAACCAGCCGCCGTTCGACTTCCTCCGGCGTCTTGCCCTGTGCCAGCCCGATGCGGTTGCCGATTCGGAAAATGTGGGTATCGACCGCCATCGTGGGCTGGCCGAAGGCGATGTTCAGAACGACATTGGCGGTCTTGCGCCCGACACCGGGGAGCTTGATCAGCTCCTCGCGCGTTTCCGGCACATTGCCGCCATGCTCGCGCACCAGCATCTCGGATAGCGCGATCACGTTTTTTGCCTTGGCGCGCCACAGACCGATGGTGCGGATATATTCGCCAACTCGCTCCTCGCCGAGTGCCGCCATCTTTTGCGGCGTGTCCGCGACCTTGAAAAGCGCCCGCGTCGCCTTGTTGACACCGGCATCCGTGGCCTGCGCAGACAGAACAACGGCGACCAGCAGGGTAAAGGGATTGACATATTCCAGTTCCCCCTTCGGCTCGGGGCGCTGGACCGCGAAGCGGCGGAAGATTTCATGCACTTCAGCCGGACTGTAAATGCAATAGGGTCGCCCCTTCTGCGGCTTTGCCCTCGGGGAAACGGCGCCGCGGGCTGGCGCGGGACGGGATTCGGGCGTGCGGCGATCTTTCGACTTGGGATTGGTCATGGGCGTCCTATAATATGGCCACATGAGCGACACAAACGTTCCCCCGGGCAGAAGCGCCGCTGCCGAGGAACCATTCTTTCAGGCGTTGCTTACTCCGCACCGTTCGTTGGGTCGTACGGGCTTCATGATCCTCATGGGGGCGCTGCTATTCGGCTGGACGGTCACCGGTATATTCATGATTTCACGCGGCGCATGGCCGGTGTTCGGCTTTTTCGGACTGGACGTGCTTGCACTCTACATTGCCTTCCGGCTCAACTACCGGGCCGCAAGGGCACGTGAAGAAGTGTCGGTATCGCGCACTGCCCTTGATATCCTGAAGGTCGCACCGTCAGGCAAATCGGTCTTCCACCGCTTCAATCCCTTCTGGACGCAGTTCTCGGTATCCCGCCATGACGAGATCGGCATCACCCGCATGGCGGTCCAGGCGCAAGGGCGCAATGTGACGATCGGCTCCTTCCTCAACCCGGACGATCGGGAAAGTTTCGCAGTTGCCTTCGCCCGCGCTCTGGCGCGGGCGAAAGCGCGCTAAACCTGCCTGGCGTCCGTTTTCGGGTGGATTGCTGCTCGACCCGCAACGATATTGCGGGCCAAGGAGTCATTTGCCATGTACGCCAACACGCCCATGAACCATCGCATGTCGACGTTGCCGCAGCCTGTCCTCGAAAAGGATATTACGCCCCGGGGCGACGACTACACAGTGGTGCGCCGCGTCATCGAGAAAATCAGCCTCGACTATCGCGAACAGCCCTCCCTGGAGGATCTGGCAGAGGCTGTGGGCGAAACGCCTACGGGCCTGCAGAAGCTGTTCACCCGCTGGGCCGGGCTGTCGCCAAAGGCGTTCCTTCAGGCTGTGACGCTCGACCATGCGCGCCGGCTGCTCGATTCCGGAATGCCGCTACTTGAGACCGCTTTTGAACTTGGCATGTCCGGCCCCGGCCGGCTGCACGACCTGTTTGTCACACACGAAGCGATGTCGCCGGGAGATTACAAGAATCGCGGCGCAGGTCTGACCATCCGCTATGGCTACCACATTTCACCCTTCGGCATCGCGCTTGTCATGGTCACGGACCGGGGCCTGGCGGGTCTCGCATTTGCCGATCCCGGCGGAGAGGCAGCAGCTTTGGCCGACATGCGCAGCCGCTGGCGCAATGCGAGCTATGTCGAGGACATGGCAGCAACCGCACCTTATGCCGAGCGCATTTTCAATCCAGGCAAATGGCGCGCCGACCAGCCCCTCAGGGTGGTCATGATCGGCTCGGACTTCCAGCTGAGGGTCTGGGAAGCGCTGCTGCGCATTCCGATGGGGCAGGCTTGCACCTATTCCGACATTGCACGGCGCATCGGCCAACCCAGCGCGAGTCGGGCCGTCGGCGCGGCGGTCGGCGCAAATCCGCTCTCCTTCGTGGTGCCCTGCCACCGCGCGCTAGGAAAGACCGGCGCGCTGACCGGCTACCATTGGGGCCTCACCCGCAAGCGCGCCATCCTCGGTTGGGAAGCCGGCCAGCTGACGAGAGGCTGAACGAGCAGACTGCGGTTTCTGGCCGTATTCCCATAAGCCGCTGCAAAGGCTAGCCTCTCGAAACAATCCGGGAGGTTCTTCTGCATGATCATCGTCGTCGGCTCGATCAATCTCGACCTGATCGCCACGGTCGATCGCCTTCCAGGGCCCGGAGAAACCGTGCCGGGCAGCGGCTTTTCAACAGCTCCGGGAGGCAAGGGCGCCAACCAGGCCCTGGCCGCGGCACGTGCCGGGGCCCAGGTGCGGATGGTCGGCGCCGTCGGAAAGGATAATTTCGCCGCAGACGCGCTCGACTGCCTCAAGAATGCGATGATCGATCTGTCCGGCGTCGGCGAAACCCATGCCTCGACCGGCACGGCATTGATCCTGGTAGGAGCCGACGGCGAGAACATGATCGCGGTCGTTCCCGGCGCCAACGCTTCGGTCTTGCCCGGTGATCTCTCCAAGGCCTTCATGAAAAAAGGCGATGTCGTGCTTTTGCAGCACGAAATACCGCTGGCGACGGTCGCCGCGGCGCTGGATATGGCGCGCGAGGCCGGGGCGGTTTCCATTCTCAATACGGCCCCTTTCCAGGCAGAGGCCGCCGAGCTGTTGGCCAAGGCGGACGTCATCGTTGCCAACGAGACCGAATTCGACCTCTATGGCAAAGCCCTTTCGCTTGACGGAAGCGACCGGCCCGCCCGCATCGCAGCCTTTGCGAGACGCACCGGACGCACCATCATCGTCACGCTTGGCAGTGAAGGCGTGATGGCCGCAACAAGGGACGACTTCCTGCAGGTCCCCTCCCTGCCCATCACGCCGGTCGATACTGTCGGCGCCGGTGACACTTTCTGCGGCTATCTCGCGGCTTCGCTCGGCGCAGGCCTGGGACTGGAGGATGCTCTGCGGCGGGCAGCGGTTGCCGGCGCCCTGGCCTGCCTGAAACCCGGAGCGCAGCCGGCAATACCCCTGGCCAAGGAGGTCGAAGAAGCACTGGCGCAGGGGCGCTGACATGGCCACGCCGCGCCCGCAAACCCGGCACGCCATTCCGCCGGCGGACGACATCTGCCGGAAATCCGCCGTCGAACTGGCTACGAAGATCAGGTCGCGGAATCTGTCGGTGAGGGAGGTTGTCGGCGCCTTTCTCGACCGGATCGAGGCGGTCAACCCTCACGTAAACGCCATCGTCTCGCTGCGCGAGCGTGACGAGCTCCTGCGCGAGGCCGAGGCCGCTGATGATTTCCTCGCCCGCAACCAGGACGAGGCGGGTCCGTTGTTCGGCCTGCCTCTGGCGATCAAGGATCTGGCCCTGACCCAAGGGATCAGGACCACCTTTGGCTCACCCATCTTTGCCGATTTCGTGCCCGCCGAGGACGAGTTCTTCGTTGCGCGTATGCGAAGGGCCGGCGCCATCATCATCGGCAAGACCAATACCCCAGAATTCGGCCTCGGCTCCAACACCTACAATCCAGTATTCGGACCAACCCTCAATGCCTTCGATCCGCGCTGGACTGCAGGCGGATCGAGCGGCGGCGCGGCGGTTGCACTGGCCCTGGACATGGTTCCGGTGTCGGATGGCAGCGATTTCGGCGGCTCGCTACGCAATCCCGGCGCCTACAACAACGTCTTCGGCTTCCGGCCCTCGCAAGGCCTGGTTCCTGCGGGCCCCGCTCCCGAAGTGTTCCATGCCCAGATGGGCGTTGACGGCCCAATGGGTCGCAGCGTGCGAGACATGGCTCTGCTCCTCGACGTGCAGGCCGGTTATCACCCACATGCCCCCCTTTCCATGCAAGGGCACGGCAATTTCCTTGCAGGCCTCTCCGAGCCGACCTTAGGCGGGCGCATCGCCTGGCTCGGCGATCTTGGCGGCGCCCTTCCGCTGGAGGAGGGCATACTGAATCTTTGCGCGGAGGCGCTGAATCGCTTCAACGAGGCGGGCTTTACCTGGGAGCCAATTGTGCCTGATTTCGATATGGAGGCGCTCTGGCAGGCTTTCGTCACCCTCAGGCAGGCCACGAGCGGCTGCGCGTTGAAACTGCATGCCGACGTTCCCGGCCGGCGCGCTCTGCTGAAGCCCGAAGCGCTTTGGGAAGCCGAGGGCGCCGCAAGGCTCACTGCGCCGCAGATCCACGCGGCTTCGGTTCTCCGCACCAGCTGGCGTCATACCCTGCTCGCGCTTTTTGACCGGTTCGATCTGCTCGCGCTGCCCAGCGCCCAGGTCTTTCCCTTCGATGTGAGGACACCGTGGCCGAAGGAAATCGCAGGCCACGCCATGGACAGTTATCACCGCTGGATGCAGGTTTCATCGCTCGCCACGATGGGCGGGTGCCCGGCCGTCAACGTGCCGGCCGGTTTCGACCCGGATGGACGCCCCATGGGAATGCAGCTCATCGGGCCACCGCGCGGTGACTTGGCAGTGCTGCGGACAGCCGCTGCTTACGAGGCCGTGATGCCCTGGGCGACAGGTGCCGGCCCAGCCTGATCGGGGCCGATTCGGAATCCGACTTCTCGGCGCTCGACTACAGCCGTGCCAGCCTGTCTGTCAGCAGAGTGAAAAATCCATCGGCATCAATGTCGCGCATCACCATGGCGTTCTTCGGCCTGTCGGTTACTCCCCACCAGTCGACCACAGTCATGCCCATGGTGAGTTCGGAGGAAATCTCGACCTCGACATTGCAATGCCGGCCCGTGAAAAGCTCTGGCCGCAGCAAATAGGCGATGACGCAGGGGTCATGAAGCGGACCGCCATCAGTGCCGTATTTCTCCTCGTCGAACCGTTCGAAGAATTCAAGCAGCGCCGCGGCTGCATCACCGACCCGGGTGCCCAGGCTGCGAATGGCTTCTATGCGCGCGGCCGTCGTGAGTGCCTTGTGCGTGACGTCCAGCGGCATGACGACAATAGGTGCGCCCGAGCGGAATACAACGTCGGCCGCGTGCGGATCGACATAAATGTTGAACTCGGCGGCCGGCGTCATGTTGCCTCCCTCGAAAAAACCGCCGCCCATCAGAACGATCTCCTTGATGCGCGGGGCTATGCGGGGCTCCCGGATGAGTGCCAGGGCGATATTGGTGAGGGGTCCGAGCGGACAAAGCGTGATGGTGCCGCTTTCCTCCTTCATCAGCGTTTCGATGATGAAGTCGACCGCATGCTGTTCCTGCAGCGGCATGGTGGGCTCGGGAAGGACAGGACCGTCCAGCCCGGTCTTGCCATGAACGTGTTCCGCTGTCACCGAGCGGCGCAGCAGGGGGCGCTCGGCCCCGGCAAACACCCGCACGTCAGGCCGGCCCGCCAGTTCGCAGATCTTGCGAGCGTTCTTCTCGGTGAGTCTTAGCGGAACATTGCCGGCAACCGCTGTTATTCCTACCACTTCGAGCTCAGGGCTGGCGAGTGCGAGCAGTATGGCTATGGCATCATCCTGTCCAGGGTCAGTATCGATGATGATCTTGCGGTTGGTGGGCATCGCATGTCCTTGTTCTGAAGGTGCTTTTTGGCTGGAAACCGGATGTGGAGCAGGTGCGGTCAAGACTTGAACTTGATCGCCCGGTAGACCATATCAACAGCGACGGGAAGAATGCCAGCCGGGTTTTTCCCGTAAGAGTCGCTCTCAGGAGGACCGCATGTCTCGAATGACGCCGTTTTCCAGTCCCCTTCTGCTGGGCTTTGACGCCATGGAAAAAACCCTCGAGCGTCTGGCCAAGTCCGGGGACGGCTATCCGCCCTACAACATAGAACGACTGCCCGGGAACCAAGGCAGCGCGGAGCGGTTGAGGATAACGCTGGCCGTCGCAGGCTTTTCCGAATCCGACCTGGAGGTCACCACCGAGGAAAACCAATTGGTGGTTCGGGGTCGCCAGAACGACGATACGGAGCGCGAGTACCTCCATCGGGGCATAGCTGCGCGGCAGTTTCAGCGTTGTTTCGTGCTGGCGGATGGAATGCGCGTAATCGGCGCGGAACTGAAAAACGGACTGTTGTCGATCGACCTGGACAGACCCGAGGCCGAGCGGCTGGTACGGAAAATAAACATATCGGTGAAAGACTGATCCCTGCCGATGGCTCTTGCGTGGAACGGCTCACGGGGCGTTCCACTGAAAGGAGGCTGAAATGACCAGAACCGGAGAAAGACCGATCATGACCAGCGGCGAACTCGCCAATCTCGGCGAAGGTTCGGTCGCTTATCTCAGGAAAGTGTCAAGCGACGAACTGCGCGGGCGCTTCCCCGGCCTTGCCGAGATCGCCCCTGGGCTGGAATTATGGGCCCTGTTCGGCGCCAGTGGCCAGCCGATCCTGCTTTCGGACGCCCGAGACCGGGCCTTGGCCGGTGCTCTGGAGAACGACCTGATTACCGTCGCCCTCCACTAACGTGAATTCTCGCCGGGCCACGCCGGCCACGCCGGCGCGGTTCCGGTGCCGCAATCGCTTTGTTCCGGCCGACAGGTAGGGCTGAGGTCGATTCCGCCAGCCCACCGGTCTTCTCATTCGACGGGAATGCTCGCGGCCGCTCGCTCCAGGGGCGTGGCATCTTCCCCGAAGGCGCGGGTAGCGCGCGCAGCCGCCTGCAGCAACGGCTTCACCATGGCATGCAGAAATTCGGCATTTACCCGGGATCGCGGGCCCGCCAGGGTGAGAGCGCCCAGGATCCCGCCCCCGGGGCCGAAAACGGGCGCAGAAATGCCCGCGGTCTCCGGATCCCTGTCGCCAAGAGCCACGAAATGGAACTTGTTCCGGATGGTTTCGTAGGGCTCCCCCGCCTCCCCGGAAAAGGCCAGAAGCACGCGACCACCCGAACCAACACCAAGTGGAAGCACGTCTCCTTCACGCACCGTATAACGGATGGGGTGCTTGGATTCGATCCGGTACAGGCAGGTGCGCAGTTCGCCGGCACGGACATAGAAGGCGACGCTTTCCTGGCTGAAATCGGCCAGATCACGCATTACCGGCAGAAGAATATCGGACGCCACCACTGAACGCTGGTAGAGCGCCCCCAGCCGGAACGCCCCCGGCCCGATGCGGTAGCGGCCATCCTCCAGCCGGTCCAGCAGGCGGGCGCGCAGGAGCGAACCTGCAAGCCTGAGGATCGTGCTCTTGTAGAGGCCGGTTCGCTGCGCGATCTCGGCAAGGGACAGCGACCGGTCCGCCGCCGTGAATGCGTTGAGCACAGCGATGGCGCGGTCCAGCGCCGCTACCCCCTCGCCTGGATCGGATTTGCGCCGGCCCCCTGGGCGGTCGGGGGGATTCATTTCATTTCCCAATCGTTGGAAAGCCTGTGTAAAGTGGTTGTGCCTCATCAGGGGCGTTCTGTCTAGCAGAATGACGTTTTGATTGACAGAACAATGCGGATTTGCATGACTTCGGACACGAGGGCGACGGCAAGTAGAGTTTTTTTGAAGACGCCGGATGCGGGGTCGAAATTGGAGGAACACCATGCTGAACAGACGTGAATTGCTGAAAAGCACTGCGGCCATCGGCGCCGCCGGCCTTGCTGCCGTCTATGCGGGCCCGGTCCTTGCACAGGACGCGCCGCAACTCGATCTCTTCGTGCCGGCAGCGCCTGGCGGCGGCTGGGACCAGACGGCCCGCGCCATGGATCAGGTCCTGCGCAAGGAGGGCCTCATTTCCGGCTCGCAGGTCACCAATGTCGGCGGCGCCGGCGGCACGGTGGGGTTGCCGCAGTTCATCAGCCGTTACAAGGGCAAGGGCAATGCCCTGATGGTCGGCGGCATGGTCATGGTAGGCGCCATCATTGCCAACAAATCAGCGACCAAGCTTGACCAGGTGACGCCCATCGCCCGCCTCACCGGCGAGTTCGAGGCGCTGGTGGTGCCTGCAGCCTCTCCGTTCCAGACGGTCCAGGACTTCGTCGCCGCGCTGAAGGAAGACCCGACCAAGGTGCCCGTTGCCGGTGGTTCGGCCGGAGGTTCCGACCACATCCTGTTCGGCCTCATCGCCAAGGCTGCGGGCGTCGATCCGACCAAGATCTCCTACGTGCCATTCGCGGGCGGCGGGGAGGCGCTGGCAGCGCTGCTCGGCAATCAGGTTGCCGCCGGAATCTCCGGTTACGGCGAGTTTGCCGAGCAGGTCAAGGTCGGCGCACTCAGGATCCTCGCCCTGTCGGCCGACGAGCGGCAGGAGGGCATAGACGCACCCACGCTCAAGGAGTCGGGCGTTGACATCGAGCTGTTCAACTGGCGCGGCGTGTTCGCGCCGCCGGACATTTCGGCCGAGGACAAGGCGGCCATGGTCAAGCTCATGGAAGACATGACCAAGAGCGCCGCTTGGGCCGAGGAGTGCAAGAACCGGCAGTGGACTTCAATTCCGCTCACCGGCGATGCCTATGAGGAATTCCTCAAGGAGGACATTGCCCGCATAGAGGAAATATTGAAGGACCTGGGCCTCGCCTGATGCCTTTGCAGGGGCGGCGCTTGCGCCGCCCCGAACTCCCGACATGCGTCGGCAAATATGGAACAGCGCCGTGCCGGGTGCACCGCCTTGGGGGACATGATGAGCACGCAAGACCAGGGTGAAGCCGCGCCGAGGCGCCCCGCAATACCCGAACTGTTGATTGGCTTGGGCATGCTGGCCGCTTCCGCGGTGGTTCTATGGCAGACGCTGGCCATCCCCGTATCGCCCCTCTATTCCAAGGTGGGACCTACTGTTTTCCCCTACATCACCGCGGCGGGAATGCTGGTGCTTTCCCTGCTTCTTCTCTTCGCCGCCCTTCGGGGCGGCTGGCAGCCGGAAGAGGAAAAGGCGACGCCGACCGACTGGTGGTCGATGTTTTTCGTCGTCGCCGGCCTGCTCGCCAATCTTTTCCTGATCCGACCGCTCGGCTTCACAGCCGCCTCCGTCATCATGTTCGTGCTGGTCTGCTACGGCTTCGGCAGCCGCCGCCCGCTGCGCGACATGATCACCGGGCTCATCCTGGCACTGTCGGCCTATTTCGGCTTCGCCAAGGTGCTGGGCGTCAATATCGGAGCCGGCTATGTCGAGAACCTGGTCAGCTCGGCAATCAGGTCCATCGGAGGGTGACCGATGGAAACGCTGACCTATCTCGCCCACGGCTTCACCATAGCCTTTTCGCCGACAAACCTCCTCTGGTGCCTGCTCGGTACCACGCTCGGCACCGCCATCGGCGTCCTGCCCGGCCTGGGACCCGCGCTGACCATCGCGCTCCTCCTGCCCATCACCTACCAGGTGGCGCCGGAGGCATCCTTCATCCTGTTTGCCGGCATTTACTATGGCGCGATGTATGGAGGCTCGACCACGTCGATCCTGCTCAATACGCCGGGCGAAAGCGCCACCATCGTCACTGCGCTGGAGGGCAATCGCATGGCCCGCTCCGGCCGCGGCGGCGCTGCACTTGCCACTGCGGCCATTGGCTCCTTCATGGCGGGTACGATCGGCACCCTGGGCATCGCCTTCCTGGCGCCTGTGGTGGTGAAATTCGCGCTCGCCTTCGGACCGGCGGAATATTTCTCGCTGATGGTTCTGGCATTCGTCACTGTTTCTGCGGTGCTCGGCTCTTCGGCGGTACGTGGGCTGTCCTCGCTCTTTATCGGCTTCGTCATCGGCATGATCGGCGTCGATCTTCAAACCGGGCAACCGCGCTTCACCTTCGGCGTGACCGAACTGCTTGACGGAGTTGACGTCATCATCGTCGCAGTCGGCCTCTTTGCAGTTGGCGAGACGCTCTACGTGGCCTCGCGCCGCTACGCCGGCAAGGATGAGATCGTGCCGCTCAAGGGCTCGCTCTACATGACGGCTCAGGAATGGGCCCGATCATGGAAGGCATGGATCAGGGGGGCGTTTATCGGCTTCCCGATCGGAGCGATGCCGGCCGGCGGCGCGGAAATCCCGACCTTCCTTTCCTATGCGCTGGAAAAACGGCTGTCCAAGCACAAGGAAGAATTTGGCACGGTGGGCGCCATCGAGGGCGTTGCCGGTCCGGAGGCCGCCAACAACGCTTCAGCGGCGGGCGTGCTCGTACCCATGCTCACGCTCGGCCTGCCGACATCGGCAACTGCAGCCATCATGCTTTCCGCCTTCCAGAGCTATGGCATCAACCCAGGGCCCCTGCTCCTGACCACCCAGGCCAACCTGGTCTGGGGCCTGATAGCGTCGCTGTTCATAGCCAACGTAATCCTGATCGTGCTCAACCTTCCGCTGATCGGCCTCTGGGTGAAGCTGCTGCGCATTCCCGCGCCCCAGCTCTATGCCGGAATACTGGTGTTCGCTACGGTCGGCACCTATGGGATTTCGCAATCGCCGATCGACCTGCTCATCCTGTATCTGCTGGGCGCCATCGGCTTTCTTATGCGGCGCTTCGACTTCCCCACCGCACCCGCCATCATCGGCATGATCCTCGGGCCCCTGGCCGAACAGCAGTTCCGCCGGGCCATGACCATCGCCAACGGGGACTGGACTGTGTTCTACAAGCAGCCGCTGTCACTGACATTGCTGACCCTGGCCGCGATCGGGCTCATCGGCCCGCATGTCTGGAATTATGTGCAAAGCCGCCGGCTCAAGGGACAGAGGGCAGCGCCCGGCGACGCCTGAGGCAAAAAGCAGATGACGAACCTTCTCTCCGGCATCCGAGTGCTGGATCTGACCAATGTCCTGGCAGGCCCCTACTGCGCGTATCAGCTTGCATTGCTTGGCGCGGACGTCATCAAGGTCGAGTCGCCGCAGGGGGGCGATCTGGCGCGCCAGCTCGGCGCGTCGCCCGAACTCAACAAGGCGATGATGGGTGCCTCGTTCCTGGCGCAGAATGCCGGCAAACGCTCTGTGGTACTTGATCTCAAGAACGATGCCGACCGTGACCGCTTTCTTGATCTTGTGTCCAGTGCGGATGTTCTGGTCGAGAATTTCCGGCCCGGCGTGATGGACCGGCTCGGGCTTGGCTACGAAAAGCTGAAGGCCGTGCAGCCGAAGCTTGTCTACTGTGCAATTTCAGGGTTCGGCCAGACGGGGCCGATGCGCGACAATCCGGCCTATGACCAGATCATTCAGGGCCTTTCCGGCATCATGAGCATCACCGGTACGCCGGAAACTGCGCCGCTGCGGGTTGGCTATCCTGTCGCCGACACATTGGGAGGCCTGTTCGGCGCCTTCGCCATTTGTGCGGCGCTCGTTCGACAGAAGACGAGCGGCGAAGGCGCCTTCATCGATGTTTCGATGCTCGAATGCACGCTTTCAGCCCTCGGATGGCCCGTGTCCAACTATCTGACCGCCGGCGTCGAACCACGACCCATGGGCAACGAAAACATGACCGCCGCACCTTCCGGCACCGGTCCTTATTACAAACCCCCAACCCACGAAACCGAACCTAAATACGTAAGCCGT
>QGUU01000387.1 GCA_003242525.1 Pseudomonadota bacterium
ACCTTGTTCGGGCGAGGATCGGCGCGATATAGACCGATAAGCGCCAGTATCTTGTCCGGCGGAGCTGGTTGCAGGGTCTCGAACATGGATCGGATTTCCTGTGGCGGCGTGTGCCGTGATACGAAAAAGGCGGCGATATCGCCAGTGGTTTTGCCAAGGGAACGCTGGCGTCAGACCTCACAATGATGCAAGGGAGGCGCATCCGGCTTCGGATGGAGCAGCTTTTCCTGGAGGATTGCAGTCATGGACCGTTTCACGGCCGGTTGCCTGTGCGGCAACATCCGAATCGTGGCGGCAGGGCAGCCATATCGGGTCGGTATTTGCCACTGCATGGATTGCCGGAAACATCACGGAGCACTGTTCCATGCTTCGGCGATATTTCCCGAGAATGCAGTGACGATTCATGGCGAGCCTCGCAGCTATGAAGGCCGTTTTTTCTGTCCGCGCTGCGGCTCGTCCGTTTACAGCCGCTCGGATGATGAGATTGAAATCAACCTCGGATCGCTGGACGCTGCCGACCAGCTGAAGCCCACCTATGAGCTCTGGACCATTCGCCGCGAGTCCTGGCTGCCGCCATTTCCTCAGATGAAGCGGTATGAGCGCAATCGCCCAAACTCATCCGGGCGCACGGAAGAGTAGCTGAAACAGGGCCACGTCGTCGTGAATCAGGCTGTAGCCCGCGGCAGGCTCCGCGCCAACGAAAGTCGCATAAGATAGATTATGGAACTAGATTGTCAGGGGACCGTACGCGATTGTGGCTTCATTCCGTGTCGCGCGAATGAAGCCGCGTTCAAACCACAGGCCTCTTCCATATCCGGAGCCGGCCGGGCCGAAGCGGTCGGCCAAAGCATCTTACACTGCCAGATCAGCCACGCGCGCCCTGGCCGCGCTGATCAGCGCATTCGGGTCGGCAGCAAAGACGGCATCATGCGCGCCAGCCGCTGCCCAGACGATCTCATGAGACAGCAGCTTTACGTCGGCAAACGCAGGAAGCGCGATCCTGTGGCCAATTGGCGAAACACCACCAATGGCGAAGCCCGTCTCATCGCGCACATGGCGCGGGTCGGCGCGCTTCAGCGGTTCGCCGGCCAGCGCCGACGCCTTGGCAAGATCGAGTTGGTTCGCGCCCGATACCATGAACAGATATAGCCGGCCGCTCGTCTCGCCCTGGAAGACCAGCGACTTGACTATCTGGGCAACATCGCAGCCGCACTGGGCAGCGGCTTCTTCGGCGGTTCGCGTTGAGGCACCCATGCGCTTCACCTCGATCGACAGCCCTGTCTCCGCAGCGGCACTGACGACGCGTTCAATGCTACCAGACATGAAAATACCCGTTTATCGTCCTGAAATATATGGAATTTCTATTGTCATTCCGTCGAAGGCCGGCTCCACATTCTCAGGGGTTTCGGCGAGCACGGTGGCGTAATCGAGTGGCACGTGCATATGCGTCAGCACGGCTCGTTCCGGTGCCAGCTTTTTGATCCAGTCAAGTGCTTCGCCCAGCGAAAAATGGCTGGGATGCGTGTTGTATTGCAGCGCATCTATGACCAGAACGGACAAGCCCCGAAGGCGGGCAGCCGTTTCCTCCGGGAAGGCGCTGACATCCGGGCAGTATGCAAGGGCGCCAATACGGAAGCCCAGCGAGATTATATCGCCGTGGATCTGGGGCAGCGGCTCAAAGGTGAGGGGACCCCCCTCTCCTTCGATTATCACCGGGAGGTCATGCCGGATCATATGCGCCTTCAAAATCGGCGGGTAAGAACTGCCCGGCGGCGTTTCGAAACAGTAGCCGAAGCCCTCCCGCAGGCGGGCGAGTGTAGGCCGGTCGGCATGGATGTCGATGAGGCGCCGCTGTGCGAGAACGAAGGAGCGCAGGTCGTCGATGCCGTGAATGTGGTCGGCATGCGGGTGGGTATAGATCACCCCATCGATGGACTTCACATCGGCCATCAGCATCTGGTCCCGGAAATCGGGGCCGGTGTCTATGACGACACGTGTGACGCCTCCATTGGCGGATATGCGTTCAGCCATCGCTGCGCAGCGCATACGGCGATTTTTCGGGTTGGACGGATCGCAATTTCCCCAATCGCCGGTAATCCGCGGCACGCCGGGCGAAGAGCCGCAGCCAAGGATCGTCAGGCGCAGACGGTCCTGCATTCTCAGGCGCCCTGCCCGGCCAGCCGTGGCATCTTTCGGAAAAGACGGTAGAAATTATCAGTCGTGATGGCGGCGATTTCCTCAGGAGAAACGCCGAGGGTTTCGGCAAGGACGCTTGCCGTATGCACAACCAGGGCAGGTTCGTTGCGCTGCCCGCGGTGCGGGACCGGCGCGAGATAGGGGGCGTCCGTCTCCACCAGGAGTCGCTCTCGTGGAATGTCGGCGGCGATGGCGCGTAGCTCTGCCGAGTTCCTGAACGTCAATATGCCCGAAAAAGAGATGTATCCGCCCAGGGCCACCCCCACTTCGGCGAGGCGGCGGCCAGAAGAAAAACAATGCAGCACGAAGGGGAAAGCCCCCTTCCCTGTTTCTTCTTCCAGGATCGCTGCGACGTCCTCATCGGCGCTGCGCGCATGGATCACCAAGGGCAGGCCCGTTTCGCGCGCCGCTTCTATATGGGTGCGAAAACCTGCTGCCTGCGCTTCCCGCGGCGCGTGATCGTAATGATAGTCTAGCCCGGCCTCCCCAATCGCCACCACCTTGGGGTGTTCGGAAAGGCGCACAAGCTCGGCTGCGGTGACGTCCAACTCCTCTGCGGCATTGTGGGGATGGGTCCCGACGGAGCAATAGACTTCCGAAAAGCCTTCCGCGATTTCCAGAATTCTCTGGAATTGCCGAACCCGGGTCGAGATCGTCACCATGGCTCCTACGCCGGCTTCCCGGGCGCGGGCGACTATCTCCGCCCGCTCTTCGGCGAAGTCCGGAAAGTCGAGATGGCAATGGCTGTCGACAAGCATCAGGCTTCCGCTTCCGCCTTTTCGACATAGCGGGGAAATACCGGCTGCGGTGCGGGCAGCGGAGTTCCCGCTTCCAGCGCGTGGCTGGCCGTCAGATGTTCGAAGGCCCTCCGGTCCGCCGGCACGGCCAGCAGGTCGAGCAGCCTTTCAGCCGAACCGGGCATGAATGGCTGGCAAAGTATCGCCACGCGCCGAAGCGTTTCGGCCGTCGTCCAGAGAACTGTTTCCATGCGCTCCGGGTCCGTTTTCTTCAGTGCCCAGGGCGCCTCGCCTGCAAAGTAGCGATTGGCTTCGGCAACCACGCCGAAAATCGCAGCCAGCGCCTGGTGTATCGCCTGCTCGGCCATGGCCCGCCGCGACGTTTCCAGCGCCTCCGTCGCCAGGTCGAGGATAGCTCGGTCTGCCTCCTGCAATGTTCCACGC
>QGUU01000388.1 GCA_003242525.1 Pseudomonadota bacterium
CCTTTCTCAGGAGGACTACTTCCGCGCCGTGCGTGCGGCATGGGAGCAAGTTCGAATCCCCGCCGAATTTCATCGCATCCGCAGCCATCGCATGGTGAGCCCGGGCGAGGTCGAGGCGGCCTTTCTGCGCGCCAATCCTGGCCTGCCTGCCAGCGGCGTGGCCGTCACCTGCGACCGCCGTTATCTGCGCGATGTTCGTATCTGCATGACGAAGGATCTGCGATTTCGTAGCTGCCCGCGAGTAGACCGGCAGGCCTGTCGTCGCCCCAGCGTGCTCATGCCGGCTGTTCGTGGCGGGTAGATCAGACAGGACTGGCCTTTGCGTCCGGCTGCAAAGAGGAGCAAAAGCCGGAAATCGATAACCGTGGACACGATCATGCCGAAACTTCTGTACTCTTCAGCATCGCCTTACAGCGCTAAAGTGCGAATGGCTGCGCTTTATGCCGGGATCGACCTTGAAGCGGTTCCCACCAAGACAGACGATGAGCCAGGCACGTTGCTGGCGGCAAATCCGCTCGGCAAGATTCCGGTCCTGATCCTGGACGACAGTCGCGCAATTTATGACAGTGTCGCAATAGTCCAGTACTTCAACCGCGTCTCGAAGAATGCGCTCCTGCCGCGCAATCCAGACAAGAGGCTTAACGCCGAAGTTCTGGAGGCGCTGGCCGATGGCATCTGCGACTGCGCTCTTGCCATGATCTATGAACGCCGGCACCGGCCTGTTGATAAGGTCCACGAACCCTGGCTCGACAAGCAGTGGAGCAAGATTGTCCGGGCGCTGGATCACCTCAACACCACTCCTCCGAAGCTGCCGAAGAAGATCAATGCCGGCCATATCGCCCTACGCGCGGCCCTCGGATATTTGTCGCTGCGTTTTGCCGGAAAGTGGGAAAAGGGCCGCGGGCGACTGGTGCGCTGGGCGGCCAGGTTCGATCAGAAATTTCCTGAACTGACGGCCGGTCTTCCGTCCTGAGTGAGACAAAAGAAAAGCCGGGCACGGGCCCGGCTTTTCGACTTCGCTTACGCTTTACTCAGAACTTCATGCCGACGCCGAAGGTGACGCGGTGTTCATTCACGTCCACGCGCCCGACATTGGCGAAATCTTCGTTCCCGAAATCGGTGTAACGATATTCGACGCGGCCGAAGACGTTGTCAGTCAGCTTGATGTCGCTGCCTACGCCGGCAGTCCAGCCCAGCATGGTCTGCCTGTCGGATGAGATGCCGTTATTGACCTTCACGCTCTTGCCTGCGCCGCCGGCGGTGGCGTAGAGCAGGATGTCGGGAGAGACGGCATAGCCAAGGCGAGCGCGCAGCGAGCCTTCGAGACCACCCTTCGTGTCGATGCCGGCATCATCACCGTCGACGCCATTATAGCCGAGCTCGGCCTCGCCGCCGAAGACGAAGTTTTCCATCTGCCAGTTGTAACCGCCGAACGCGCTGGCGATGAAGCCATCGGTGTCGATGTCAACACTGGGCACCTCGGTGCTGCCACCAAAGCCCCAACCGAGATTCAAGCCGACATACGGGCCAGCCCATGAAGCAACGGGAAGTTCCGCGATCGGTGCAGGTGCCGGAGGCTCTTCCACGGCGATCGCATCTGCGGCGTAGGCGGCGGGGATCGCGCCCGCAAAGGCGAAGAGCCCAATCGCCGTAGCGAGTTTGAGTTTGGATTTCATTGTGCAACTCCTTAGCCACTTACACAGGCTTGATGGTGGGTGCCCCCGGTCCGTAGGGAGGAAAACGGACCTCGCGCCCTTCGGTTCCGGAATGTGGTCAGGAAATGCGGCCGAAGCGAACCTGAAAATGGGTCATTCCCGGGCGGCAATAAGGCAGAAAGTTGGCGTTGCGGCTTTGCAACACCGTTTGCAGGGAGGCAGGGATGCCGAATGCCGGACGCGGCTTGGTACAAGGGGTTGGCATGCCTATATTGCCTTGCGACGGGCGCCCAATCATCGTCGTCGGGAACCCCAAAACGAGCCGATTGTCATATTCTTGCCAAAAGAAATAACCGAATCCGAACGCAGCGGCCATGTTTCCAGGCGCGCGCCCGTCGGGAGCGTCATGACGAGGGACCAATCATGAAGGATGCCGTCGGCACGGCGCTGGTAACGGGCGGCGCAAAGCGCATCGGCAGGGCGATCGTTGAAGATCTGGCCTCGCATGGCTTTTCGGTGGCGATCCATGCGAACAAGTCGGTCGCCGAAGCCGAGCGGCTGGCCGCCCAGATCGTGGCGCGTGGAGGCAGGGCCGAGCCGATCATCGCCGACCTGGCCGACATGGAGGCTGCGGCATCCGTTGTCGAAAAGGCAGGGGCTGCCTTGGGCCCCGTGTCGCTTCTGGTCAATTGTGCTTCTGTCTTCGAAGACGATTCGGTGCTGGACTTCGACTGGGAAGGCTGGGACCGGCATTTCGCCGTCAACCTGAAGGCTCCGGTGCTGCTGGCCAAGACCTTTTCACAGGCCCTGCCGCAGGAATGCGAGGGGCTGATCGTCAACATCATTGATCAGCGGGTCTGGCGCCCGAGGCCACGATATTTTTCCTACGCCCTTTCCAAGTCCGCGCTTTGGAGCGCGACGCAGACGATGGCACAGGCTTTGGCCCCGCGCATTCGCGTCAACGCCATCGGGCCGGGGCCGACACTTCGCAATATCCGGCAAAGTGATGCCGACTTCTCCGCGCAGGTTGACGGACTGATACTGAAACGTGGCCCGGCGTTGAAGGAATTCGGCGAGACGATCCGCTACTTCTGGCAGGCACGGTCAGTCACTGGCCAGATGGTTGCTCTTGACGGAGGCCAGCATCTTGCATGGCAGACGCCTGATGTGACAGGCATGGCGGAATGAACAAAAAGGATTCCCGAAGCACACGCCGCCCCCTCACGGCGGACAACGACCTGCCGGATGTCGAACTGGACGACGAGACGGAAGAGGTGACGCAGCCGGCGGGGCCGGATGTTGCCTTTACTTCCCTGGATTGGGCGGCGGGGGCAAGGGAGCATGACGGCAAGCTGGGACAGCAGGTAATTCAGGCGCTGGTGAAGCGGCTGCCAAATGCGCCCGGCGTGTACCGCATGATGAATGCCCAAGGCGATGTGCTTTATGTGGGCAAGGCGCGCTCGCTGAAGAAGCGGGTTGGGCAATACGCGCAGGGCCGCTTTCACACCGACCGCATCGGCCGCATGGTGCGCGAGACGGCGACCATGGAGTTCGTCGTTACCCGCACGGAGATAGAGGCGCTCCTACTTGAGGCTAATCTTATCAAGAGGTTGCGCCCGCGGTTTAACGTCCTCTTACGTGACGACAAGTCCTTTCCCTACATCCTCATCACAAGCGACCACTCGTCCCCGGGCGTATACAAGCAC
>QGUU01000389.1 GCA_003242525.1 Pseudomonadota bacterium
AAGAAACAGGGCCACGGGGGGGCCGCGTTCCAGTTCGGCCTGTGCACGGGCAAGCTGTGCTTCTAGAGCGCGCAGCTGGGCGTCGTAGGCTGAGATCTGGAAGGCGATCTTGTCGTCGCGCACCACGGCGATGCGTTGGCCTGCCGCTACCTCGTCGCCCTCGGAGACGAGCAACTCGACCACGGTGCCACCGATGCGCGCGCGCGCCGGCACGAGATCGCGTGCCTCCACCCTTCCGTAGACCGCTTTCCATTCCGGCACGGTTTGCGTGCTGAGCGTTAAGGTGTCGGTGGCAAGCACCGGGGACGTCGCCACGAGCCCGGCGGCAAGCGTCAATGCAGCCGCCGCGCGTGCAGCGGTGGGGATAGCGATACGCATGGCAGCTTTCTAGCGGTTCAGATCGAGCAGGTGGGCTTGAAGCCGAGGCGCTTCAGTACGCTTGCTGCCGGGCAGAGGCCGGTGAAGGCCGATTGGAACATGTTAAAACCGACGAAGACGGTCAGCCAAACGAAATAGGGTGACACCCACACGGTCAGCGCCACGGAAACGAGCACCATGAAGCCGGCGAATGCCAGGACGGAACGTTCGAGGGTCATGCAAATTCTCCCTGGTTAATGTAGTATCCTATATACGAACATATGAATGTACGCAATATGCGTTTGCCTTTGCTCGTCTGCAAGGGACCGCTCAGGCAAATCGCGCGCAGGTAGCGCCTGTTCGCCCCGGTCAGTCACGCCATACTTTTGTCGCAGACTGCTGTGGTGCGGCGTGCGCAGCGCCATGACGCCATCGAAAAAACCATCGCCGCGATACCGCCACCCGGAATGAAAGCAATGAGGATAGCAGCAAGATAGTCGACAGGCCCGTTGAGCGCGGCATGGGTGGCCATGGTCCAGCCCGGCACCAGCATGAAGAAGATTGCTGTTGCAACGCCCCCAGCGAGGGCCGCCGCGATGATCGGGTGCTTCGGCGATCTTCGTGCGGATCGCAGCTTCATGGCAGCCGACACCACACCGACAACCAGAACCAGTGCGATCAGAAGAAGGCCCCACAGCCATGGTCCCAGGCTTTCCCGCAATATGGCGAACATTGTGACGGGGTTGAAATCTTCCATGATACCTCTCCTATGCCAGACCGCGCAGCATTGCCCTGTAGGCGCCCTTCAGGCCCTTTTCCTCGATCAGCCATGAGACCCAGAGTTCGTCGAGGGGCGAAATGAATGGGAAGGACGGCGTGAGATTGCCGTTATAGTCGAACTCGATCAGCATCGCCTTTCCGTAGGCCGTCACCATCGGGCAAGACGTGTAACCGTTGTAGGTGGCGAGTGGCTCCTTGCCAGAGGTTTCAGCAACCAGGTTGTCCACGACGACGGGGACCTGCCATTTGACGCTCGCCGCCGTCTTTCCGCGTGGCACTCCGGCAATGTCACCGACCGCAAAGACATTCGCATAGCGTGGGTGGCGCAATGTCGCCTTCTCCGCTTCCACCCAGCCATCGGTGGCAAGCGGACCGTGCTGCCAGGGCAACGGGCTGTTCATGACCGCATCCGGCGCGCGCATGGGTGGTACGACATGAATAAAGTCGTAATCAAATGTGACCACGCCCTCCGGCGTCTCATAGGTTGCTCGTTTTGCGCCCGGATCGATGGCCTTGAGGACATGGCTGAAATTGACGGCAATGTCGCGCGCGGCAAACATTTGCGTGACGCGGTCATGTACGGGCGGAACGGAAAAGACCGTTGGGTTGTGGGCGTTATAAACAAGCTTGACCGCGCTGCGCCGTCCTTTCCGGCGCGCCAGATCGTCGGTGATGAAAGTGACCTTTAAAGGGGCGCCGGCACATTTCATCTCAGTCGTGGGCCGGCCGAACAGGCCGACGCCGCCCTGATCGACAAACGCATCGATCGCACGAAACGAGGCTGCCGCTGCAGGAGGGTTGGCATAAATGGATGCAATACCGTTCGTGCCGATCAGGGAACGATCCATACCCTCGATCCGCTCATAGTCGAGTGCCAGCCCTGTCGCCACGAACAGGAAGTCGTAGGGCACACGACGGCCGGAGCTCGTGGCGACGGTGTTCGAATCAGGGTCGAATTCCGCAACCGCCTCGGTGATCCAATCGGCCCCCGATGGCATGAAGTCCGCATTTCGGAACGTAACGTCGTCAGGGGACCACAAGCCAGCGCCGACAAGGGTGAATCCGGGCTGAAAGTGATGCGCTGTCTTCTGATCAATGACGGTGATAGCCGCCTGTGGCATTTGCCGCCGCAGCCGCGAAGCGAGCGCCAGTCCCGCGGCACCTGCGCCCGCTATGACGATACGCGCCTTCGCGGAAGATGTTGCGGCCCTGACATTGGAAAGTGCGATACCGTTTACCGCGGCCAATGCCGCACCTGTCAAAAGGAATCGTCTTCTGTTCATCACCCGCCTCCTCTTCCTTGACGATGGTTCACGAGTCTGGGGGAAGCTTGCTTCGCACCCAATCGACGATCTGTTGCGTGGTCATCGCCCCGGCCGTGCGAGCCAGCTCATAGCCGTGCGCAAAAAGGATGAGCGTGGGGATGCCGCGAATACCAAGCCGGGCGGCGATTTCCTGATGCTCGTCCGAGTTCAGCTTGACGAGCCGCAGGTCGGGCTCCAGCAGCCGGGCGGCTTCTTCAAACGCGGGCGTCATCATCCGGCACGGGCCGCACCACGGCGCCCATACGTCCACCAGCACCGGCACGGAACTGCGGCCGGTCTGCTTATCAAACATGACCGTATCGACTTCAACGGGGTGGCCGTCAAACAGAGGTGCCTTACACGAACCGCACCGGGCCTTGCCGGCGTCACGCTCTGCCACCACCCGGTTTACCGTGGCGCATTGCGGGCAAACGATGGTGCGAACGGTTTCCATTGCGTCTGGCGCCTCACAAGATTTTGTCCGCCGTGTTATGCACGGGGCGATGATCCGCATTGACAAATATACGAACAAGCGTAGATATGCAACTATGAAACTTGATGTTGAAGCCATGCAACTGGCCGCTGATGAGGCTTGCGAGCTTCTCAAGGCCATGTCGAATCGTCACCGGTTGCTGATCCTGTGCCAACTGGTGGACGGCGAGAAGTCAGTTGGCCAGCTTGCCGAATTCCTGGGCATTCGGGATTCGACGGTATCGCAACATCTGGCGCTTCTGAGAAAAGACCGGCTCATCGCGGGGCGTCGTGACGGCCAGACGATCTGGTACCGGATCGAAAGCGGATCGGCGCGCAACGTCGTGGAAGTGCTCTACGCAACCTTTTGTGTGCGCACCCATGCGAAGCCAGCGGGAACCTAAGGACTTAAGTGCCCGGCGCGTTGATATGACACCACCCTGAGA
>QGUU01000390.1 GCA_003242525.1 Pseudomonadota bacterium
TGTGGGCCCGCCATAAAGGGCCCTCATCGAAAGGGGGTTTGCCGGCATGACATTATCGGCACGGCTGACGCTGTCCCAGTCTGCTTCCAGGTCGTTGGCCTCCAGATAGGCGCGCAGGGTCCTCAGCAGGGCGGGCCTGTCTATGTCGGCCGCAGCGGGATCTTCCTCGAGATCGGCAAGAAAGGGTGCGATCTGGCACTGCCGGTAGGGTGTCTTGACCGGCAATTCGCGCACGATGCGGAAGCGGCAGACGCCCTGCAGCGCGATCAGGTAGCGCCCGTCGCCGGTCTCGGCCAGAGATATGATGCGGCCAAGGCAGCCGACGCTGCACAGTTCAGGTTCACCATCGGGCCGTTTCGATCCGTCCAGATCGGGTTGCACCATGCCGATCAGCCGATCAGTGGCCAGCACCTCGTCCACCATCGCCAGGTAGCGCGGCTCGAAAATATTGAGCGGCATGCGCCCGCCCGGCAGCAGCAGGGCGGCTTCCAGCGGGAACACTGCCACGCTGGACGGCAGATCCGATTCCACCCGGTAGTGCGCATTACCAGCCTGCATGCGACTCCTCATTCCCCCACGGCGAGCAGGGTGCGCCTGCCGTGGACGCCCGCCGCGCCGCCTTCAGGAAAACAGCAGCGAAGACAATTTGCGCCGCGCCGAAAGCGTTGCCTCGTCGGTCATGCCCCATGCCTCGAAGAATTGCAGAAGCTGGGTGCGGGCACCATCGTCCTTCCAGCCGCGGTCGGCCTTCACGATTTCCAGAAGATGGTCGGCGGCCTTCATCCGCTCGCCCCGCGCATTCAGCGCCATGGCAAGGTCAAAACGGGCCTGATGGTCCTTGGGGTTTTCCGTCACCCGGCGCTCCAGCTCGGCAGGGTCGCCCAGCGCTTCAGCCTGCTCGGCAAGGGCGATCCGTGCCTTGAGGGCCGCAATCGCCGGCGCATTCTGTCCGGCCTCGGGGGTACGGGCAAGCAACTGCTCGGCGCCGGCCTTGTCTCCAGCCTCGAAAAGCAACGACGCCAGCCCGGCAATCGCATCTGCGTTTTCCGGCGCCTCCCGCAGAACCGCCTGGTAAAGGCTGGCGGCTGCCTGCACATCGCCAGCCTCGCGCGCTGCGGCGGCCTGCTCCAGCGCTGCGGCTATGCCGGCGGTCTTGTCCTGCCCGCCAATCCGCCCGATGAATTCCCGGATCTGGCTTTCAGGGATGGCGCCCATGAAGCCGTCCACCGGCTGGCCGTCGCGGAAGGCAATCACGGCCGGGATCGACTGGATGCCGAGCTGGCCGGCAATCGCCGGATGGTCGTCAATGTTCATCTTGACCAGCTTGACCTTGCCGGCGGCGTCGCGCACCGCCTTCTCAAGTATCGGGGTGAGCTGCTTGCAGGGGCCACACCAGGGTGCCCAGAAATCGACCAGAACGGGCTGGTTGCGGGATTCCTGGATCACGTCGGCGGCAAAGCCGGCCGTGGTGGTATCCTTTATGAGGTCGCCGGCAGGCGTGGCAGGAGAAGCCGTGTCTGCGGGCGCGGCCCCATAGCTGATGGTCGTGGCGTAGGAACCACCCGTCCTGAATCCGGTTTCGTCGCTCATGATTGCCTTTCCAATCGCCTGGCTGCGGGCGCAGGCCCGCCATCGCGCCTTGCACCCAATTTGGCGATCACGACGCGACTTTCAAGATAACAGGCTCGTGCCCGGTTGCCTTGATGAATTTGATCAGGTCTGCAGCGGCGATGGAAGTGGTCGCCTCATTGGTCAGCGGATGGGCGTTGATGATCTCATTTCGCATCAGCCCTTCGTCGAGCACCACGCGGACACGGTGCTGCGTATCGTTGATCAATCCGAAGACGGTGACGGCGCCGGGGATCACGCCGAGCAGTTCCATCAGCATGTCCGGCTTGCCGAAGGAAACCCGGCTTGCGGCGCCGATCAGCGAATGCACCGACTTCAGGTCCACGACGGCATTCTCGTCCACGGTCAGCAGGAAGAAATTGTCCTTCTTGTCCTTGAGGAACAGGTTCTTCGTGTGCCCGCCCGGAATCTCGCCGCGCAGGGATTGCGAATCGGCGACGGTGAAGAGCGGCGGATGGCGGTGGGTCTTTACGCTGATTCCAAGCGAATCGAGGAAGGCAAGGAGTTCGGCTTCAGTTTTCGGCATGACAATCCGGGGAAATGAATGCTTCGAGGGTCGAGGCCTGATCTACGGGCAAAAAATGCGCGCGGCAAGCCGCAGGCCCCTCATGTTTGGCCTGGCACAAATGCTTGCGGCGGCAAGGTGGGGCAGCGTGAAAATGCGCGCGCCAGCCTGTTTTTCCCTGTTGCAATCGCCGCGCGCTTCGGCCATATAAGCGCGGCTTGCGGCCCAAAGCCGCGCGAGCGGGTGTAGCTCAGGGGTAGAGCACAACCTTGCCAAGGTTGGGGTCGAGGGTTCGAATCCCTTCGCCCGCTCCAGTTTCCAAACTGATCATAAGCCGCGGAACTCCGCGGCTTTCGTATTTTCCAGCAGAAAACAACGCGCCGCAGGGGTTCGGACAGTTCGCGGGTACGGTGCGGTTACAGGCTGCGGAACAAGCGGGCCGGCCCGAGCTCGAGATCAAGATCTCAGGCCAATGAAAACGTCATGAGCGGCGGAAACCAACGGGCCGCCTCACTCGACCCCCTGAGACCCCTAAAGGCTATCCCGCCACCAGATGACCGTCACCGACATCGTGGAGGGTGACGGCGCGTGGCGGATCGCCGACCTTTCTCACCACGCTGGGAATTTCGCTGTCCAGCCGGGCAAAGCGCGTTCGCCGCCGGCTCGGGTCGGGTATGGGAACGGCTTCTATCAGGCGCCTGGTATAGGGATGGCGGGGATTCAGGAATACCTGGTCGCGGGTTCCCATCTCCACGATCTGGCCCAGATACATCACGGCAACCCGGTCCGATATGTTCTCCACCACGGCCATGTCGTGCGAAATGAAAAGATAGGCAACGCCGAATTCACGCTGCAAATCCTTCAATAGCTGCAGCACGCGCGCCTGGACCGAAACGTCGAGCGCCGAGACGCTCTCGTCGGCAATGATCAGCTTCGGCCGGAGTGCGAGCGCGCGGGCAATGCAGATGCGCTGGCGTTGGCCGCCGGAGAATTCGTGCGGGTAGCGCTCCATCTGGTCGGGCGAGAGGCCGACCCGCTCAAACAGGGCCGCCACGCGGTCCCGCCTTTCCTGACGGGTTCCGATGCCGTGGACCACCAGCGGCTCGGCCACCAGGTCTCCGACGCGCATGCGGGGGTCCAGCGAGGCGAAAGGATCCTGAAAGATCATCTGCACTTCGCGACGGACCGCCAGGCGCTCCTCGCTGCCGAGTCCGGAAAGCTCG
>QGUU01000391.1 GCA_003242525.1 Pseudomonadota bacterium
AAAGGGGGGGCGGAGGCCCGCGGCTTTTTCCACCACAGTGTCGGCGCCCGCGGCCAGTTGCGCGGCGTGGTTGGCCTGGAGGATTGGCACGCCCGCCTCACCGGCCAGGATCAGATATCCGCCCTCGCGGAAGCCTATGTCGGCATCTGCGCCGAACTCGTCCTTCAGACGGCGGAAAAGGCCGAGCGTGAACTGCGACAGCCGGATGTTTTCCGGGATGGAGAATTGCTGACGGATCGAGGCCAGCGACAGCGTCGTCGCGGCATGGGCGAATTGCGGATCCCGCTCCACCAGAGCGATCGAGCCAGAAAAGCCTTCCTTGCGCAGGAAGTAGGCCAGCGACGAGCCGACGATCGCCCCGCCAATGATGACGACGTCATATTTGTTCATGGGATCATTTCCTGAGGTGTCGAAACGGGGCTGGAAAGTCATTGCGCAGCGATCTCTTGCAAGGGCCAGCGCGGAAAGGCAAGAAGACCAGATGTCCGACCTTTCGTTTCGCCCCCGGCGCTCGGTTCTCTACGTGCCTGCCTCCAACGAGAAGGCGCTGGCCAAGATAGGCCTGCTGGCCTGCGATGCCGTCATCATCGATCTCGAGGACGCCGTGGCGCCCGAAGCCAAGGCCGAGGCGCGCAAGCGGCTTGCCGGCGTTTTCGCCAATCGTCCGGCAGGCCGCGAGATGGTCGTGCGCATAAATCCGCTTTCGGGGGAATGGGGCAGCGCCGACCTCGCTGCCGCGATTGCCTGTGCGCCCGACGCCATATTGCTGCCGAAGGTGGATACGGGGCGCGACATATTGGAGGCCGGCGATGCGCTGGACGACGCCGGGGCGCCTGCGGAAACGAAAATCTGGGCCATGATCGAAACGCCGAAGGCGCTTCTCAATATCGGCCCCATTGCTGAACTCGGGCGCGATCCGGCATCGCGACTCGCCTGTTTCGTTGCCGGAACGAACGATCTCGTCAAGGAAACCGGCGTGCGGGCGACGTCGGATCGGCGATATCTCACGCCGTGGCTGATGCAGATGGTTCTGGCTGCGCGCGCCGGCGGAATAGACCTTGTGGACGGGGTCTACAACGATTTCCGCGATGCCGAGGGTTTTGCCCGCGAATGCGAGGAGGCCGCGGCGATGGGATTTGACGGCAAATCACTGATCCACCCTTCCCAGATCGACGCTGCGAACAGGATCTTCTCGCCCACGCGCGCCGCGATCGATGAGGCGCGCGCCATAGTCGAGGCCTTTGCCCGTCCCGAGAATGCCGGGCGGGGAGTCATCGCGCTGGAGGGAAGGATGGTGGAACGTCTGCATCTCGCCCAGGCAGAAAAATTGCTGGCGAAGGCGGCAGCCATCGGGGCATGATGAGGCGGATTCCACACAGGAAGGGTCTTCATGCGCCTCTACCGTTTCCTTACCGAAACCGACGACTCGAAGTTCTGCCACAAGGTGACGGCCGCCCTTAACAAGGGCTGGCATCTCTATGGTTCACCCACCTATGCCTATGACAAGGAGGCCAAGGTGATGCGTTGCGGCCAGGCAGTGGTCAAGGACGTCGAAGGCCAGGAATACAAGCCGGGTGAGACGAAGCTGAGCGACTGGTAGCCGCTGGGACGGCCCGCGCGGCGCAAGATTCGACGGGCCTGTGGAGAAGGGCGGCTACTCGGCCGCCTCCTCGATGCGTTCCATGTCCTCGTCCGAAAGGCCGAAATGGTGGCCGATCTCATGGATGAGCACATGGGTGACGATATCTCCCAGCGTCTCCTCGTTCTCGGCCCAGTAGTCGAGAATGGCGCGGCGGTAGAGCGTTATGCGGTTGGGCCCTTCGCCCGTCGCCGGGTTCCACCGTTCGGCGATGCCGCGCCCCTCAAACAGGCCCAGCAGGTCGAAGGGCGTCTCGAGCGAAAGATCGTCCATGATCTCGTCAGTGGGAAATTCCGCAACCTGGATGATGATCTCGCCGGTCAGCCTGCGAAATTCCTCCGGCAGGTGCGCATAGGCCTCCAGTGCGAGGAATTCGAGCTCCTCCAGAGAGGGAGCCATCTCGTCGCGCCAGGTGCGGGTCTTGTAGATGCGAGCCATGCTTCTTCCTTCGATCCGCGGCATATAGGCTTTTGCGCCGACAACAGCAAATCACGCAGGAAGAAATCGCAGCCACCGGAAACGAATTCGTCAGCGGGATGTCGCAAGGGAGGTTTCACGGCTGCCGGGAAGACGGCGCCTCGCCTCCCTGCCAGCGCGCCTCGGGGATCGTCACAAATATGTGCCACATCCAAGGAATAAATTCTTTTCCTGCGTGCTTGACTCCCGCTCCGCTCTCTGGAATCCATAAGAACATAACGAGAACAAATAGAGCGAGAGTCAACCGTCATGGCAAGCGGCGCCGTGGCGCGGGAGACTGTTTTTGCCCTGCGCCGTGAAATAGCGAGGATCCAGAAAATCCTGCCCGAGCGGTTTGCCGCGCCGGAAGGAGAAACGGTTCTTCTTCGTTGCCATGGCAGGATCGGCGCCAGGGCCGGGCTGCTCTCCACGCATGTAGCCCCGCTGGATGATGCGCTGGGTGGCGGCATTCCGAAGGCTGCGCTGACGGAAGTTCGTGGCTCACAGGCGCGCGATGCCGGCGCCGTGGCCGGATTCACGCTGGCGCTGGTAAGCCTGCTGGCTAAAGAGGTTCCGGCAGCGCCCGTTCTATGGATCGGCACGTCGGGTTTTTTCGCGGAGGCAGGCCTGCCTTATGCGCATGGCCTTTCACGACTGTTCGGCATCGACCCGCAGCGCCTGCTGCTTGCGCAGGCGCCGAAACCGGTTGACGCATTGTGGATCGCCGAACATGCGGCGACGCTGAAGGTGCTGGCCGCCACCGTCCTGGAATTGCCCGGCAATCCGCGGCAGCTCGACCTTACCGCGACGCGTCGCCTGCACAGCCGCGCCGCCGAGGCCGGGCGGCCGGTCTTCCTGCTGAGGCATTCGGCGCGGGTCGAGGCGACTGCCGCACCGTTCCGCTTCCTTGTCGAGCCAGCGCCGGCCGGCATCCGGCGCGTTCTCGGGCGACCGCTTGCCGATTCCATCGGCCCGCCGGCCTTCGCCGTCACGCTCGAAAAGAACCGCCTGGCGCCCCCGGCGCGTTTCATCCTGGAGTGGAATGCCGATGAACGCACATTTGGACAACGCGATGCCGACCGGTCCGGCAGGTCGCAGAATCCTGTCGCTCTGGCTTCCCTATCTGAGCACCGACCGGATATGGCGGCAGCGGCTTTAATCCACTAACAAACCAATCGGTCCACTCGGTGGGGGCAGATCAAAATGTCGCGAATGATAAGCGGTTCGCCTTTGCTGGCGTTGATTGTCGAGAGCGGCGTG
>QGUU01000392.1 GCA_003242525.1 Pseudomonadota bacterium
TAACCTCTTGCACCCGACTGTTCTCTCTCCTCTTCGTTGGTCGGGTAAGATGTGTAATAAAAACAGACACCGCAAACTGGGCCGAGCGGCCGGATGGCAGCCGCGATTTCGGCATGGCCATGGAGCGGACGGAAGCCGAGTTGCAGAAAGCCGGCGCGATCGAGCCGGCGCAGCGAACCGGACGGTTCGTGGCCGTCATTTGCCTGGCCTTTCCCGACGGCCAGGCCGAATATTATCGCGGCGAGGTGGAGGGAACGCTGGTGTGGCCGCCACGCGGCAATCTCGGCTTCGGCTACGATCCCGTATTCCTGCCGGACGGTTTCGACAGGACGTTCGGCGAAATGACGGCCGAGGAAAAGCATGGCTGGAAGCCCGGCGATCGGGAAGCGCTCTCGCACCGGGCACGCGCCTTCCGGAAGTTTGCCGAAGCCCGGCTGAGGTCCTGGTAATCATGCTGGTTCGTGCCGAAGCCTCCATCCGCGCTCCTTTCCTGATGAATACAAGGGCTGCATCCGGCTCTTCGCGCCATGGACATCCGGGACCGTGCACATGAAGCTTGACCGTTCCCCAGGATTCGGGGTCTACATTCATTGGCCCTTCTGCGCGGCCAAGTGCCCTTATTGCGACTTCAACAGCCATGTGCGCCATCAGCCGGTCGACCAGGAACGTTTCGCCCGCGCCTTTGCGAGGGAACTTGCAACGATGCGCGAGCGCAGCGGCCCGCGAGAGGTGACGTCGATCTTCATCGGCGGCGGCACGCCTTCGCTGATGAAGCCGGAGACCGTGGGCGCCGTATTGGAGGCCGTTGCACGCAACTGGACAGTGCCTGCCGGCATAGAGGTGACGCTGGAAGCCAACCCGTCCTCCGTCGAGGCCGAGCGGTTTCGCGGCTACCGGGCGGCCGGCGTCAACCGCGTCTCTCTTGGCGTGCAGGCGCTCAACGACCACGACCTTAAGTTCCTCGGCCGGCTGCACAATGTGGCCGACGCGCTCCATGCCATCGGACTGGCGCGTGACATATTTCCGCGACTGTCCTTCGACCTGATCTATGCGCGGCCGGGACAAACGCCGGACGCCTGGGCAGCGGAACTGGAGGAGGCGATCGGCTATGCGGCCGACCATCTTTCGCTATACCAGCTCACCATTGAAGAAGGCACGCCTTTCCATGCGCTGCATGCGGCCAGGAAATTCGTCATTCCGGACGACGAGCAGGCTGCCCAGCTTTATGCAATAACGCAGCAGATCACCGCGGCGCGCGGCCTGCCGGCCTACGAAATCTCGAACCATGCACGACCTGGCGCGGAAAGCCGTCACAACCTGACCTACTGGCGTTATGGCGAGTATGTCGGCGTCGGCCCGGGCGCGCACGGCCGCTTCGTGGAAAAGGGCCGCCGTGTGGTAACAATGGCGGAACGGGTGCCCGAGGCGTGGCTCGAGCTGGTCGAAACCAGGGGACATGGCGTGGCTGATGGCGAGGTGCTGACCCGCTCGGAAGAAGCGGACGAGTTTCTGCTGATGGGCCTGAGACTGGTCGAGGGCATCGACCTTTCCCGCTACGAACAATATGCAGGACGCCCATTGTCTTCGCAGCGCCTCTCGATCCTGCAGGAGGAAGGGCTGGTGGAGCCGGTTGGCAATTCGCGGCTGCGGGTGACCCCGAGCGGCATGATTGTGCTCGACGCGGTGGTGGCCGATCTGGCGCGTTGACTTCGGGAGCAGGCAGCAGCTTTTGCAACCGCTGGCCAGCCATGGCAAAGATGGCGCAGGGCGAGGACAAGGTGGCCGACAGACCGGAACAGCAACGCACCTACCTGGTCGGCCAGGCACAGATGGCCGCGCGACCGCTCGCGCCAGCGCTCTATCTGGTAGCCACGCCCATCGGCAATCTGTCCGACATCACCCTGCGGGCGCTGGAGACTTTGGCCGCAGCCGACATCGTGGCCTGCGAGGACACGCGAGTGAGCCGGATACTGCTGGAGCGGTATGGCATCCGCCGCCGCACGACGGCCTATCACGAGCACAATGCGTTGGAGGCCGGACCAAGGCTGCTGGCCGCGCTTGAAGCGGGCAATAGCGTGGCCCTGATTTCGGATGCCGGAACCCCGCTGGTCTCCGATCCCGGCTTCAGGCTGGTAGGCGAGGCCCTGGAACGCGGAATTCGCGTCGTGCCGGTACCTGGCCCTTCAGCCGCCCTGGCGGCACTTACGGCATCCGGCCTGCCTTCCGATACGTTCCTGTTTGCGGGCTTCCTGCCTACCAAAGCCGGCCAGCTTCGTTCGAGGCTGGAGGAACTGAGTCGCGTTCCAGCCACGCTGATCTTCTTCGAATCGCCGAGACGACTGGCGGAAACGCTCGCCGCGATGTCCGATGCACTTGGACGGGATCGGACCGCGGCCATCGCGCGTGAGTTGACAAAAACCTTCGAGGAAATGCGCACCGGCACCCTCGGGGAACTCGCGGCGCATTATGCCGAAGCCGGCGCGCCGAAAGGTGAGGTCGTTATTTGCGTCGGCCCGCCCCTGCCGGCTTCCCATAGCGCTGACGATATGGACCGGTTGCTTCTTTCGCTGACGCGCGAACTACCCGCCTCAAAGGCGGCGGCCGAGGCAGCCAGAATGACCGGACAGCCGAAGCAGGCGCTCTACCAGCGCCTGCTGGAACTCCGAAAGCGAGACGAGCGGCGGGATGGCTGACGCCTTTAAGAGCAAGAGGCGCAAGGCGTATCTGCGCGGGCATCGCGGCGAGTGGCTGGCGGCTGCCGCGCTGATGGTGAAGGGCTATCGCATACTTGCGCGACGCTACAGGACAAGGCTTGGCGAAATCGACCTCATAGCGCGGCGCGGCGACCTTGTGCTGATCGTCGAAGTCAAGGCGAGGCGAACCCTGCAGGACGCGATGGAGGCGATAGCTCGCGAATCGGAACGACGCATCGAGGCAGCAGCCGACCTCTGGCTCTCGCGCCAGCCGGACCATGGGCGACTGTCGGTCCGATTCGACATGGTGGCGGTGCTGCCCTGGCGGTGGCCGGTGCATGTGCCGGACGTCTTTCAGGGACGTTACGGCTGAACGGTGCATTTCAGGGTGCGATGTGGAACCCTGCCAGGCCGGAATCCTCATGCGGCTCCCAGACGACGTCGGAAACAGAAGCTGGACCGGGACCGTGCATGAAAGCCTCCAGCATGGCCGAGACCGCCGCGGAGTTGCCGACGATCACCGCCTTGACCGATCCGTCCGGCTGGTTTCGCACCCAACCCTCCAGCCCCAGCTTCAATGCCTCCTGCCTGGTCCATTCGCGAAAGCCGACACCCTGCACAACGCCGGAGATGCGCACCATGATGCAGCGTCTT
>QGUU01000020.1 GCA_003242525.1 Pseudomonadota bacterium
GCCCCATCCGCATCGCCCAGCCCCTCCGCCATGGCGGCAGTGAAGGAGAAACGGTCGAGGGACTTCGGATAGGGCGTCGTGAAATAGGGATGCTGCAGAAGCCTGGCGAGCCTTTCCTCGTCCACCTTTCCGGAGGCGGCGAGCGCGCCATCACGATCCATCTCCCCCAGCCCTCGCGCCCTGACGAAATCGTTGATTGGCGCGTTGGCGGGTCCTGTATCGAAGGCGACGAGATCGGCTTTGCCGTCCCACCAGGTGATATTGCCGACGCCGCCGAGATTCAGGATGGCGGTGTCGCCATCCGCACCGGAAGTGCCCAGCAACGCAGCGTGATAGGCAGCCGCCAGCGGCGCCCCCTGCCCGCCTGCACGAATGTCCGCAGTACGGAAATCATAGACAACCCTTGTTCCGAGCAGCGCGTGCATCAGCACGCCGTCGCCGAGCTGGCGCGTGTCGCCCATGCGCCCTCCTGTCGGTGCGCGATGCAGAACGGTCTGGCCGTGAAACCCGACCACCCCCACATCTGCCATGGACATGCCGCTTGCCGCGACAAGGTCCTTGACCGCCTGGGATTGCGCCCGCGTCAGCGCCGCTTCGGCGCGCGCGAATATGTCCGGTTCCGGCCCCGTGAAGTTCCAGGCCAGCGCCTGTTCCTGCGCCTCCCGCAGCATGGCATTGACCGCCTCGGGATAGGGCGCCAGCGTATAGGGCCCGAACTGCTCGATGCGCTCGCCGTCGGTTTTCAGCAGGGCGACGTCGATGTTGCCATCCAGCACGGTGCCGGTCATCAAGCCGACCGCCCATATTGGTTGCATCGCCGAAGCCTCCGGAATCGCCACCTAGCGCACGACCTTTAGCACCGTCTTGCGCGTGAGATGCGGCAACAGCCGCGCCATGGCGCGCTCGGTGATCGCCACACAGCCCTGCGTGGGCGTGAAATCCGGACGCGCCAGATGAAAGAAGATGGCGCTTCCGCGGCCGCGGCGACGCGGCCTGATGTTCCAGTCCAGCACCAGGCAGGCGTCATAAAGCCGGTCGTCGCGCTTCATGCGCTCGTGGCTGGCGCCATAGGGCATGCGCACCGGCCGGTTGTAATTGCGGTCTTCCGGCACCTCGCACCAGCCGAGATTCGAGCCGATACGAGCCATTGGGAGCCGCGTGCGCCGTGCCTGCGCGAAGTGGTCATGGCGAAAATAGCCGCACAGGATGCGCATTGCGGCAAGCGGTGTGGCGCCGTCCCCCTCGCGCTTGTTGGCGGATATGCCACCCCGTCCAAGAGCGCAGGGAAAGACCAGGCTGCCGGCCCTGAGCAACCCTTGGGTGGGGTGCCCGGGACGGGCGCGCACGACCAGTATGCACAGGCCGGAGAGCGATTTTCGCCGACTGCCCTTGCTTCCGCCCTTTTTGCTGTATGATCCTGCCACGGAACAAATCACCGTGATCGTTTGTTGTTGCGGTCAGCTTCCGCATAAACGTTCCACGGTCAACAGTGAAGCGCCTTGTTTCCGGTTTTAAAACAACGGATTGACACATGACTTCGCGGACTATCCTGATTGTGGACGACGACGATGATCTGCGCGCGACCCTCGTCGAACAACTATCGCTCTACGAGGAGTTCGCAGTGCAGCAGGAAAGCACCGCGGCCAAGGGAATTGCGGCCGTGCGCGCGGGCATGGTCGATCTGCTTATCATGGATGTCGGCCTGCCTGACATGGACGGGCGGGAAGCAGTCAAGCTTCTGCGCAAGGGTGGCTACAAGGCGCCCATCATCATGCTGACTGGGCATGACACCGATTCCGACACGATCCTGGGCCTTGAGGCCGGTGCCAACGACTATGTGACGAAGCCATTCCGGTTCGCCGTGCTGCTTGCCCGCATCCGCGCTCAATTGCGACAGCACGAGCAGAGCGAAGATGCCACCTTCACCATCGGCCCCTACACGTTCCGGCCCAGCCAGAAGCTGCTGATTGACCAGCGCGGCGGCAAGGTGCGGCTGACCGAGAAGGAAGCGTCGATCATCAAGTACCTGTACCGGGCCGAGCAGAAGGTGGTGACGCGCGACATATTGCTGGAAGAGGTCTGGGGCTACAATTCCGGCGTGACCACGCACACGCTGGAGACGCATGTCTACCGCCTGCGCCAGAAGATAGAGCGTGATCCTTCCAATGCTGAAATTCTTGTGACAGAAAGCGGCGGCTACAAGCTGGTACCCTGACGGCCGTCCGGTCCGGTCCCGAAAAGCTTGTTTTGTTAATCATTTTACTGGCCTAATTGCGCCCGGGGCGGGGTCGCGCGAGGAGGGTACGACCTGACGGTCCGGGGACATGACTGATGGCGCTGGATGACGATGTCCGCATCCTGTCCGGCGTGGGGCTTTTCGAAGGCTTCACGGCCGAACAGTTGCGCCTGCTCGCCTTCGGCGCCGAAACCACCAACCTCCCGGCGCAGCGCAAGCTCTACCGCGAGGACGATGTGGCTGACTCGGCCTATGTGGTGGTGAGCGGCGGGATAGTTCTTTACCGCGAGGAGATCGGCCCCGGCGTCCCGGTCGGCCATGCGGGGCCGGGCGCCATCCTTGGCGAGCTTGCCCTGATCGCCGATACAAGGCGACTGACCAGCGCAGCCGCCGCCGTCGATTCGCAGGTGCTGCGGCTGAACCGGAAGATGTTTCGCCGCATACTGGAGGAATACTCCGATCTCGCCGTCATCCTGCACAGGCGCATCGCCGACGAGTTGCAGGCGCTGATTCGGCGAATCGAGGAAGTCGGGCCGCGATTCTCGAGCTAAGAGAGGCTGTTTCGCTTCCCGCTGCGAATCTTTCGTTGATCGCTGAACGTTTTTACCGCTACAGGCAGCGTATCGCGGACTCTCAGACGCAATGTCGAAGGAGTCCCCGCTAGCGTTCGGACCCGCACGGCCCGCAATCGAAAGGTTCCGCACCTCCATGCCTCCCCTCCTGCCTCCACATCTCCTCGCCGGCTATCACAAGTTCATCACAGGCCGTTACGTCACCGAAAGCGAGCACTACCGCTCTCTGGCGCGAGAGGGGCAGGCACCGGAAACAATGATCATCGCCTGCTGCGATTCGCGCACGGCCCCGGAAACCGTGTTCAACGCCGGCCCGGGCGAGCTGTTCGTGCTGCGCAACGTCGCCAACCTCGTTCCACCCTATGAACCGGATGGCGAGTTCCACTCGACATCCGCCGCGCTCGAATTTGCGGTGCAAAGCCTCAGGGTGAAGAACATAGTCGTCATGGGCCATGGTCGCTGCGGCGGCATCAAGGCCGCGCTCGGCAAGGCCGCGCCTCTCTCGCCCGGCGATTTCATCGGCAAATGGATGAGCCTGATTGCTCCAGCGGCGAACACTGTCGCAACCTCCACCATGATGACGGCTACCGAAAGGCAGACGGCGCTGGAGCGGATCTCCATCCGCTATTCAATTGCCAATCTGAGAACCTTTCCCTGCATCAAGATCCTTGAGGACAAGGGCAAGCTCACCCTGCACGGCGCCTGGTTTGACATCTCCACTGGCGAATTGTGGGCGATGAACAAGGAAACCGGCGACTTCGAAAGGCCGGAAATCGGCTGACGGCCACGCCAAGATTTCGCGCGGGCAATTTCCGCTGCCGGCCATCGCCGGGCGGGGAGCCGGACACACTGCCGCGCGGTTGCGCAGATGATCCCGTAGCCCTACATCGAAGCTTCCAGTCGAACTCAATCAGCCCGAAAGTCAGCCGTGCCAGACAAAGTCGATCTCACTGCCAACCCGCTCACCCTGTGGACCGGACCGCTCGGCCTGCCCGACTTCTCGCGCATAGGCGATGGCGACTTCGGCCCGGTCTTCGACGCCGCACTGGCGGCGCACATGGCGCAGATCGAAGCGATCGCGGCCAATCCGGAACGGCCGACCATCGACAACACGTTGAAGGCGCTTGAGCTTTCAGGCCAGGAGCTCGACCGCGTCTCCTCGATTTTCTGGTGCAAGGCCGGCGCCGATACCAACGACACGATCCAGGCGCTGGAGCGCGCGATCTCGCCGAAAATGGCGCGCCACTTCTCGTCCATCTCGATGAACGAGAAACTGTTTGCGCGCATAGACGATCTCTACCAGCGCCGCGAGAAACTGGCCCTCGATGCAGAAACGCTGAGAGTGCTGGAAAAGACCTGGAAGCGATTCGTGCGCTCGGGCGCGAAGCTCGACGCCGAGGGAAAGAAGCGCCTGGCGGCCATAAATGAGGAATTGTCTGCCCTCGGCACGACATTCGGCCAGAACGTGCTGGCCGACGAGCGCGACTGGGTGCTGTTCCTGGACGAGGCCGACCTTGCGGGCATTCCCGATTTCCTGAAAAGCGCAATGGCGGAAGCAGCAGAACTGCGCGGCCGCAAGGGGCGCTACGCGGTCACGCTATCGCGTTCCATCTACGAGCCCTTCACCACCTTTTCCGAGCGCCGCGACCTGCGCGAGACGGCATGGCGCGCCTTCATCATGCGAGGTCAGAACGGGGGCGCTTCCGACAATGGCGCCGTGGTGCGCGATATGCTGAGGCTGCGAGCCGAAAAGGCCAGGCTGCTCGGCTACGAAAGCTACGCCTCGCTCAAGCTGGATGACACCATGGCCAAGACGCCCGATGCAGTGCATGCGCTGCTCGATCCGGTCTGGAGGAAAGCGATCGCGAAGGCGTCCGAGGACCAGGCAGAGATGGAGCGTCTGGCGCAGGCTGCCGGCAGCAACGAGAAATTCGCCGCCTGGGACTGGCGCTTCTACCAGGAAAAGCTGCGGGCGGAAAAATTCGCGTTCGACGAGGCGGAACTGAAGCCTTACCTCCAGCTAGACCGCATCATCGACGCCTGCTTTGACGTTGCGGGCAGGCTGTTCGGTCTCCGCTTCGAGGAGAAGAAGGGCATTCCCGCCTGGCATCCCGACGTCCGCATCTTCCTGGTGAAGGATGCCGACGACTCCGAGAGAGGAATCTTCCTGGCCGACTATTTCGCGCGTCCCACCAAACGCTCCGGCGCATGGATGAGCAGCCTGCAGTCCGGCTACAGGCTGGGCGAAGGATCGAGGCCGATCATCTATAACATCATGAACTTCGCCCGGCCGCCCGCGGGAGAGCCGGCGCTTCTGTCCATGGACGAGGCCAGAACCCTGTTCCACGAGTTCGGCCACGCATTGCATGGGCTTTTGACGGAGGTGACGTGGCCCTCCATATCAGGCACGTCCGTCAGCCGCGACTTCGTGGAATTGCCCTCGCAGCTTTACGAGCACTGGCTGACGGTGCCTGAAGTGCTGGAAAAACACGCGCTGCACGTGAAGACCGGCGAACCCATGCCGAAGGCCCTGCTGGAAAAGATGCTTGCGGCGTGCACCTTCGGAGCCGGTTTCGCCACGACCGAATTCACTGCTTCTGCATTGGTGGACATGGCGTATCATGCCCGCCCCGACGCGCCGGCCGATCCGCTCGCCTTCGAAGCGGAAACCCTGGCAGCTCTCGGAATGCCCGAGACGATCGCCATGCGTCACCGTACCCCGCATTTCGGCCACATCTTTGCCGGCGACGGCTATTCGGCCGGCTATTACTCCTACATGTGGTCGGAAGTGCTCGATGCCGACGCCTTCTCCGCCTTCGAGGAAACGGGAGACCCCTTCAACCCGGAACTGGCCAGGAGGCTCAAGGAAAACATCTACGCTGCCGGTGGCTCGAAGGACCCGGAGGAGCTCTACAAGGCCTTCCGCGGCAAATTGCCGACGCCCGACGCGATGATGGAAAAGAGAGGGTTGGTCTAGAACCGCTAACGCCCCCGTCAAATGCAGGTGCGCCTGGGCTGGGGGCGAAAGGTCCGGTAAGATGCGCGCAGGCCGTGCGCATTAGCCCCGCAGGCTTGCCTCGATCAGCAGTTCGGCATTGCGCGCCAGAGATCTGGAGGGTCCGTCCGGTCCGAACAGTTGCGCGGAGATATAGGCGCCTTCCAGAAGAAGAAGCAGCCCGTCTCCAAGATCGTCTGGATCGCGGGCGCCCATGGCAGAAGCCATGGCCCGCAGGCGGCGGCGCAGTTCTTTCTTGTTTTCTTCACTGACACGCCGGGCAGGGTGGTCGGGCTCAGGATATTCCACCGCAGCATTGGTCATGCCGCACCCACGATAGCGCGGCTTTTGCGAACGACGCGCCACGCCTTCCAGGAAATGCAGAATCTGCGCGCGCGGATCGCCGGGAAAAGCCTTTACGGATTCCTCGAAGTGCTCCCAGAAGTCATGGTCGTACTGGCGCAGGTAAGTCGCCGCCAGTTCGTCCTTCGAGGAAAAGGAACGGTACAGGCTGGGCTTGGTGACGCCCGCCTTCCTGACCACCTCGTCGACGCCGATGGCCCTTATGCCCTGCTTGTAGAAGAGATCCCTTGCTGCCGCCAGAATCCTGTCGGCGGCACGGTTGGTCGCATGTCTGGTCCTGATGGCAGGTTCAATTTTATTGTCGGTTCGCATGGCTGGATCAGGTTGACAATGTTACCGATCGGTACGTATAGGTCAACGCTCCAAAGTGCAACGTACCGGTCAGTAACATGAGCAGCGGCACGGCTCAATCCCGCATTGCGGCACGCCCCTTTGGCCAGCGCTATGCCTTTGTGGTGGTCAGCGTCATTTTCCTGTGCCTTCTGATCGCGGCAGGCCTGCGCTCCGCGCCGGCCGTGATGATGCTGCCGCTCGAGGAGGCCTTTGGCTGGCGGCGCGACGTGATTTCCTTTGCCGCTGCCGTCGGCATCTTCCTCTATGGCCTGACCGGCCCCTTTGCGGCGGCGCTGATGGAGCGCATCGGTCTGCGCCGGACGCTGCTTGGCGCACTGGCTCTTATGTCGGCTTCGACAGGCGTCAGCCTGTTGATGACGCAGCCATGGCAGTTGGTTGCAACCTGGGGCATTTTTTCCGGTGTCGGTTCCGGCGCCGTTGCCACCGTACTGGGTGCCACCATCGTCAACCGATGGTTCAAGACCAATCGCGGTCTGATGATGGGCCTGATGTCCGCCTCCAGCGCCACGGGGCTTCTGGTCTTTCTCCCTATGCTGGCTTCGCTGGCGCAGTCCGGCGGCTGGCAGCCGGTCGTCATGGCTGTGTCGATCGCCATGGCGTGCCTGATTCCGCTGGTCTGGCTGCTCGTGCCGGAGCGACCGGCGTCCATCGGTCTTGTGCGCTATGGCGCCGATGCCGACGACGTGCCGCCGGCTTCGCCCGCATCGCAGGGCAATTTCATCACGCATACGATGGATACGCTGCGCCGCGCAGCCGGTACGCGCGTCTTCTGGTATCTTTTCGCTACCTTCTTCATCTGCGGCTTTACAACAAACGGACTGGTCGGCACGCATCTCATCGCCTTCTGCGGCGACAATGGCATCAGCGAGATACAGGCCGCCGGACTGTTGTCGATGATGGGCATATTCGACCTTATCGGCACGACGCTGTCGGGTTGGCTCACTGACCGGTTCGATGCACGCAAGCTGCTCGGCGTCTATTACGCTTTGCGCGGACTGGCTTTGTTCTACCTGCCTTTCTCCGGCTTTTCCGGCACGGCGCTGGTCGTCTTCTCCATTTTCTACGGACTGGACTGGATTGCCACCGTCCCGCCCACGCTGAAGCTCTCCAACGAAGCCTTTGGCGACCGTAGCGGACCGGTCGTGTTCGGATGGATCGTCGCCGGACACCAGGTCGGCGCGGCAGCCGCCGCCTATTTCGGCGGATATATGCGCGAGCTCCAGGGGAACTACGACCTGGCCTTCCAGATCGCCGGCATGACCGCCATCATCGCCGCGTGCCTGGCCCTGCTCATCAACACGAGAAACACCCGCTTCGAGCCGGAGCCCCAGGCAGCCTGAGCGCAAGCGCCATCAGCGTTCCGTGAGCTTCAGTTCTATGCGACGGTTCTTGTCGCGCGCCTCGTCGCTGTCGGCCGTATCGAGCGGCTGGTATTCGCCGAAGCCGGCAGCAACCAGCCGGTTCGGCGGAACGCCGTTCGCGATCAGGAACTTCACCACTGAGGTTGCGCGCGCCGTCGAAAGCTCCCAATTGTCGCGATAGCGGCCAGTTCCGGACAACGGCCTGTCGTCAGTATGGCCGTCAACGCGCAGCACCCAGTTGATTTCGGGCGGGATTTCCCGCTGCAATTCGATGATGGCGCTTGCCAGCTTCTTCATCTCGACCTGTCCGGCCTCGTTGATCTCGTCCGATCCGGTCGGGAACAGCACCTCCGACTGGAAGACGAAACGGTCTCCGACAATGCGGATGTTCTCCCGATCGGAGAGGATTTCGCGGAGCCGGCCGAAGAAGTCGGAGCGATAGCGGTTCAGCTCCTGGACACGCTGTGCCAGCGCCACGTTCAGGCGCCGTCCCAGATCGGCGATCTTGGCGTTGGACTCCCTGTCCTTTTCTTCCGACGCTTCGAGTGCGTCCTCCAGCGCCGCGATCTGCTTTCTCAAGGCTGCGATCTGCTGGTTGAGGATTTCGACCTGGGAGAGCGCGCGCTGGCTGATCTGCCTTTCAGCAGCGAGTTCGCCGGAAAGGGCTGCAGCCCGCGCATTGGCCGCTTCTCCGGCGCCGGCGCCCTGCGCCAGCAGAGCCTCCAGCCGGCTCTTCTCGCTTTCCATGGCGCTCAGCGACGCCTGCAGGTTGATGAGCTGGTCCTGGGCGTCCTGATTGTTGCTCTTCTCCAGGGCCAGGAGTTGCGTCAATTCGTTGATCTGCGCGTTCAGTCGGTTCAGCACCTCGTCCTTGCCCGAAATCTCGCGCCCGAGCAGGAACTGCGCCAGAACGAACACCGACAGGAGGAACATGAAGGTGAGGAGCAGCGTCGAGAGCGCGTCGACGAAGCCCGGCCAATAGTCGATCCGGCGATCCGCGCGACGGCCGCGGGCAAGCGCCATATCAGTGGACCCCTTGCTTCTTCAGCGCGTCGGCGATCTTTTCGAGCGTATGGCGCATTGCCTTCTGCTCGTCGGACTGTGCTTCGACCCAGTCGCGCATGATCTGCTGTTCCGAACGCATGTTTTTCACAAGCCCGGAAATGCCGTCGGCAAGATTGGCCATCGCGCTGGCCACGCGCGGATTGCTCCCGCCATTCTCCTGAAGGTGCCTGAGCCGTTCCGAAAGCAGGCGTATCTGCTCGGCGGAATCCATCTTCGCTGTTTCGGATATGGCGATATCGGACGACAGGTCAGTGACGGACGACAGCCAGTTCTCCAGTTCCGTGTAGAAACGTGTCTGCGCGCGGCCGGCCTGTAGATCCAGGAAGCCGAGGACGAGTGAGCCGGCAAGTCCGAAGAGGGATGAGGAGAACGCCGTCCCCATGCCGGCAAGCGGAGCGGCCAGGCCCTGCTTTAGCGCGTCGAGCATGGAGGATGCGTCCCCGCTTCCGGGATCCAGCGCCTGGATGGTGTCGCTGATCGAACCGATGGTGCGAAGCAGGCCCCAGAACGTGCCGAGCAGACCGAGAAAGACCAGCAGGCCGACAAGATAGCGGGAGGTATCGCGGCTTTCGTCGAGCCGGGTGGCGATCGAGTCCAGCATGGTTCGCAGTGACGACGTCGACAGCGCCATGGAGGAAGAACGACCAAGCATGGCCTTGATCGGCGCAAGCAGCACCGGCTCCGTGATTTCCGAACCCGCGCGGAACGAGTTCACCCAACGCACTTCCCGGAACAGCCGGATCACCTGAGTAAAGGAAAGCAGGATACCGACGACAAGGACGCCGAGGATCAGCCCGTTCAGTCCTGGATTGGTAACGAAGGCGGCCGAGATCTGACGCGTCAGGACGATGGCGATAAAGCCCACTATGGCGAGGAAGATGACCATGGTGAACAGGAAAACCTGCGGACTCGAAAGTCTGTGCGGGTCGTAACTCAGCACATCCGAGCGTTTGCCGAACGATCTGAAAAAGGTCATACCGTGCCGAACCCGTGCCGCCGATCACATTCCGCGCGACTCTAAACGGAAATGCGACAAAATTGAAAGGCGGTTAGCGCTGGTCCTTCTCCCTTTCAGAGGCGGCCGATGACGAGCGTGTCCAGCAGCGCCGCCAGATGCAGTCCGGCAGCCACGATCACGAAGCCATGCCAAAGCGCGGCATGGTAGCGAAGACCGTGCCACGCAAAGAAGACGACACCCAGCGAGTAGACGACCCCGCCGGAGACGATCAGCGCCAAGGATGATGCAGACAGCGCGGCGACAAGAGGCCCGGCCAGCACGAGGCCGCTCCAGCCTATGGCGAGGTAGAGGACGACGGCCAGCCGGTCGAAGCGGCCGGGTAGCGCCACCTTGACTGCAATTCCGCTCACCGCCGCGATCCACACCAGCAGGATCATCCACTTTGCCGCAGGCGTATTGTCGAGTTGCGCGAGGAAAGGCGTGTAGGTTCCGGCGATGAGGAGATAGATCGCCGAATGGTCGAAGCGCCTCAGCACCCATTTGACCGGCGACGTTACCGGCCAGAGATTGTAGGCAAGCGAAACGGAAAGAACCGTCAGCAGGGCGACGACATAGAATATGGCGGCAAGATACTCGCCAGGCCCGGTGCGGGGGGCGGCCAGCGCCAGCAGGGCCGCGCCGGCGGCAATCGCCAGCACGATGCCGACCGCATGGACTATGCCGTCCGCGATCAATTCGCCGCGCGAATAATGCCAGCGTCCCATCAAGGGAATGCGGTGCGGATTCCGTTTTCCGATATTGGTCATGTGAATGGCCTTTTCCTCCCTCTACATGGGAGGCAGGCACAACTCATGCCAGAGCGACACCGGGAAAATGCGGCAAGAGGCCGGAAATCCCGCCCTCGGGGAGCCTATGCCTTCAGCGGCTTCGTCACGGTCTTCAGCAGCGCCCGATGGATCGGCTCATTGCCGGCTATGATGCTGCCGTCTTCAAGCATGGCCTGACCGCCCTTCATGTCGGAAACGAAGCCGCCCGCCTCGCGGATGAGCAGGATGCCGGCGGCAATGTCCCACGGCGAAAGGCCGCGTTCCCAGAAGCCGTCGAAACGACCGGCGGCGACGTAGGCCAGATCCAGCGAGGCAGAACCCATTCGGCGCACGCCTGACACCTCGCCCATGACGTTGCGCAGCTCGATCAGGAAATTGCCGTGGTGGCCACGGCCGAGATGCGGCAGGCCGCAGCCGATCACGGCATCCGACAGCCTCGAGCGGGCGGCAACGCGCAGTCGCCGGTCGTTGAGATAGGCGCCGCCGCCGCGCTCGGCTGTGTAAAGCTCGTCCATGGCTGGATTGTAGACCACCCCGGCGACGATCTGGCCCTGCCGCTCCAGCGCGATCGAAATGGCGAAAACGGGTATCCCATGCAGGAAATTGGTGGTGCCGTCGAGCGGATCGACGATCCAGCGGTGCTGGTCGTCTTCGCCGGCCACCGAACCTCGCTCTTCCATCAGAAAGGCATAGCCGGGTCGCGCGCGGGAAAGCTCCGCATGGATGATTTCTTCCGCTTTGCGATCCGCCTGGCTGACATAGTCGCCGGGGCCCTTGACGGACACTTGGAGGTTCTGAACTTCGCCGAAATCGCGTACGAGCGAGCGGCCGGCCTTCATGGCCGCCTGCACCATGACGTTGATAAGGGCTGAACGGGCCATGTCGGGAACTGCTCCGCCTGGAAGGTCGCACCGAATTTCGCGCCTGCAAGACCACAATTCCCCGGGTGAGGCAAGCCGGCTGCATGTCTCAATCTGACACGCAAGGGTTAATTCCAAGGGGAGCCCTTATTCACGGCCTGTGCAAAACCACCTGAATCTTCTGTGGATCTCCTGTGGATAACACAAGATATAGCCGTGAACAAAGCGGAAACATGCTGCGGTCACTGATTCGTCGCCTGTTCGTTCCGCTTTTGGTCGAATCATTAACCGAAACAGCGCCTTCGCGACCTGCCCCGGTAAGTTTTGGTTAAGAAAGATTAAGACTTTCATAGCATTACGGCCTCGCCAGCGCGCCGCGGAAACGATGCGGCGTGGAGTTGGCAAAAAAGGTTAACGCTCAAGATGGAAAAAGCTAGATCTGTCAATCCGCAGATTCAGCATGTGGTACTTGCCGCGCTTTGGAAGCCAACATGTAGCCGTGAACGAAGCGTGAATCATTCGGAGTCAGTGATTCGTCGCCGATTCGTTCCATTGACGTTCCATCCGTTAACGCGGCGTCATTTCAGGTTGTACTGACCCCAACCGGAAACATTGACCTTTCGCTTGCCGGTGCAAATCCCTATGTGTCGGCAGACCCAAGTCCCGACCCGGCGAGAAGCCTTCCCGTCATCATGAGCGTCCAGCCCAGACAGAACGAGCCGCTTGTCCTTTCCGGGCGCGACGTGACGGCAGTGTTGGGTCCCACCAATACCGGCAAGACGCACCTGGCGATCGAGCGCATGGCTGCCCACGAAAGTGGACTGATCGGCCTTCCGCTGAGGCTACTCGCCCGCGAGGTCTATACGCGCATGTGCGCGAAGGTGGGCGCTGCCAAAGTGGCGCTGGTGACAGGCGAGGAGAAAATCCAGCCCGTCAGCGCCCGCTACACGGTCTGCACCGTGGAAGCCATGCCTCGCCAGACTGACGCCGCCTTTGTAGCCATCGATGAGGTGCAGCTTGCCGGTGACCTGGAGCGCGGCCACATCTTCACCGACCGCATCCTCAACCTGCGCGGCCGACAGGAGACGCTGCTTCTGGGCTCCGCCACCATGCAGGGCATTCTCCAGAAGCTGCTGAAGGGCGTGGCGGTGGTCACCCGCCCCCGCCTTTCACATCTTGCCTATGCCGGCTCGAAGAAGCTGACGCGCCTGCCTCGCCGCACCGCGATCGTCGCCTTTTCGGCGGACGAGGTCTACGCTATCGCCGAGTTGATCCGCCGCCAGCAGGGAGGCGCGGCCGTCGTGCTGGGCGCGCTTAGCCCCCGCACCCGCAATGCCCAGGTGGCGCTCTATCAGTCGGGCGATGTGGACTACCTTGTCGCCACCGATGCCATCGGCATGGGCCTGAACCTCGACGTCGACCATGTCGCCTTTGCACAGAACAGAAAGTTTGACGGCTACCAGTATCGTCAGCTCACCGCGGCCGAACTTGGACAGATCGCCGGCCGCGCCGGGCGGCATTTGCGCGACGGCACGTTCGGTGTGACCGGCCGGGTCGATCCTTTTGACGAGGAACTGGTCAAGAAGATCGAAAGCCATGACTTCGAGCCGGTGAAGGTTCTGCAATGGCGTTCCGCCGACTTCGATTTTTCATCACTGGATGCGCTGCGGCGTTCCATCGAAGTCAACGCTCCCGTAGAGGGCCTGACCCGGGCTTTGCCGGCAGTGGACGCGCTGGCGCTGGAGCGGCTTTCGAATGATGAGGATATCCGGGCCCTGGCCAAAGGGCGCGAGCGCGTGGCCCTGTTGTGGGAAGCCTGCGCCCTGCCCGACTACCGCAAGATTTCTCCCGCGCAACACGCCGACCTGATCGCGTCAATCTACATGCACCTGGCAAAACTGGGCCGGGTGGATGAGGACTACATGGCAGAGCAGGTGCGCCGAGCTGATACGACCGAGGGGGATATCGACACGCTATCGCACCGAATTGCGGAAATCCGCACCTGGACCTTTGTTTCCAACCGTCCTGGCTGGCTTGCCGATCCGTCACATTGGCGCGAAAAGACACGCGAAATCGAAGACAGGTTGTCGGATGCCTTGCATGACCGGTTGACGAAACGTTTTGTAGATCGCAGGACTTCCGTCCTCATGCGGCGGCTTAGAGAAAACACCATGCAAGATGCCGAAATCAGCGCCACTGGAGCGGTTCTCGTCGAAGGTCATCATGTCGGAGAACTGCAAGGCTTTCGTTTCACCGCCGATCCGGCAGCGGGAGGCGAAGACGCCCGCGCCGTGAAGGCCGCCGCACAGAAGGCGCTCAGCACGGAATTCGAAGCGCGGGCGGAACGTTTCGCCGCATCCGGCAATCATGATATTGCCCTGGCCTCTGACGGTACGCTGCGCTGGCTCGGTGCACCGATTGGCACACTTGTCGCCGGAGAGGATATCCTCAAACCTCGAGTCATCCTGCTGGCGGACGAGCAGCTCACCGGCCCCGCCCGCGAAAAGGTGGCCGCGCGCGCCGAGCGTTTCGTCAATTTCCAGATCGAAAGCCTTCTGAAGCCGCTGG
>QGUU01000393.1 GCA_003242525.1 Pseudomonadota bacterium
GGAGGCGATCTGGGGTCCGCCGCCATGCACCACGATCGGATTCACGCCGGACTGCTTCAGCAGCGCAATGTCGCGCGCGAACGCCCGCCCCAGCTCCGGATTGCCCATGGCATGGCCGCCATATTTGACTACGACGGTCTTGTTCTCGTAACGCTGCATGTAGGGCAGCGCCCGCGACAGGAGCGCTGCCTGCGCCTCGGCGGTTGCGGCAATATCCGTCATGGTCGGCTTCCCGGCTGGCTGGAGATGAACCGGCTGTAACGGGAATCGCCGTTCAGGGCAACGGGCGAGAAGATTCCGCCGTCAGTCGTCTGCCGGGTCGGGGTGGTTTGCCCCGAACGCTATCCTTTCGCCGACGCTGAAGGCAGGCCGTAGGACAGGTAGTCGTCACGAATGCCTGACAATGGATCGACGTGAATTGCCAGTATCCAGAGGCCGGCGAGTGCGGTGATGGAGAAGATCGTTGCCGCAGTCCGGCCGGCCACCGGCCTGTCCATGTGCAGCAGGGCGATCGTGATCGTGGTCAGGAAGGTGAAGGAGAGCAGCAGATACCATTTCGATGGGTCGATCAGGCTGATGTTTATGCCGAGTCTGGCGTTGCGCGCATCCTGCAGCTCGTCGAAATCGTTGACGATCTTTGCCCCCACTGCATCGGATATGCCGGAGTTCGCCGCGCTGAGAACAGCCAGCCGGATGTTTTGGATGGCTGCATCGACAAGGGGGTCGCCGAGGGCGCGGTCCAGGCGCTGGACCCTTTCGTTCTTTTCGACCTGTTGAACGTAGCTGAGGACACTATCGTAAAGTTCGGGGATGTCGAGCGCCGCTGGCGCCGCTGCGCCGACCAGTCGCATGACGGACGAACGCTCTGCCGCAATGGCCTGGTCGGCCCTGTTGCTGAGACTCCAGATATCCGACGCGGCAAAGCTGAGCGAAAGAGCCCAGGCGGTCGCCACCACGCCCATGAATGCGGGCACGGGAACGTTCCTTTCGATCGGCCGCAATATTCTTGGCCCCCATTTCAGGGCAAGAAGGGCAAGCGCCAGGCACAAGCCGACGAATAATGTGGCGAACAGGAGAAGAAGCGGCGTGGGAAGCAGCAGAACGTGTTGCAAGACGGTTCTCCGGTCAGCGTGAGGAAATTAACCGCCTGTCCGCGACACCTGCATGTCTGCGGATGTCGGCGACGGCCGACGCCAGTCGATCGTTGTTGGCGACGGCCTGCCGCCCGGCGGCGATCAGCTTGTCGACCTGGGCGGCCTGCAGTGTCAGGCGAGTTGGCACGGTGTTGAGTTCGCGCGCCGTATCTGGGTCGAGATCGGAAAAGGACAGGTGCTCGACGATGGTGTTCACATCGCGGCAGTTCCAGCCGGCCGTGGTGCCGAGAATCCGCCTGACCTCCTCCTTGGACAGTCCGCAGCGATACCGGACGAGATGGTCGCGCCATATCGACACCGCAAACCGCAGGCCATCGATCTCGTCGCGTAGCGACGCCGACATGCCTGTGTCGGTTGCCGCCGTCAGGAGCGTGCCGATGGGAAGGTTCTGCATGTTCCGGCCCCACTTTTCGGTTTGCCCGCGCCCGGCGTCGGCGATGACGAAAATGAAGTGACGCAGTTTCACCGCCTCTTCCGCGGACAGCGGTCCATGCGGCGTGTCGGCCGCCGCGCGCTCCAGGGCAAAGCCGGTGATGCCGAGATTGTCCGTCAGGCCGCCGTCCAGCAGCCGGACATAGTTCAGGTCAGGATTCTTCTGGTACGCATCGAGCGCTTCTGCATAGGCCTGCAGCCGGATCGAATGGCGCGGATCGGCGAGTGCCCGCGTCAGCCACTCGGGCCGTTCGTATTGGCAGCGTGCCCGCCTCGTCTGCAGGACGAGCGGGCTGAACACCACCGGAAATGCCGCCGACGCAGCAACGGCATCGGAGATGAGAACCTCGTCCAGATCGCTGCAAAGCGCGGCAAAGGTGTCGTAGGTGAAAAGAAACGGCGTGCGGTTGAAAATATCGGAGGCATTGATCCAGACGGTCGGCGCGTTCGGCCATCTGAAACTTGAGAATTTTGCGTGATCGAACAGGTTCCGGTCGAGCCAGCGGGCAAAGGATGTGCGGTCATTGACGCCGCCGGCCATCGCCCGCGAGATCGCGATCGGAGAGATCATGCTGGTATGCATGGTTGATTCAGGGTTCTGGTAAAGGAACCTGCGGTCGAGGTCGCGATAGTCGTCCCGGCCCTTGAGTCCGAAATAGGCCGCGACCACGGCACCGCCCGATACTCCGGAGATCATCCTAATATTGTCGACCATCGATCGGCGGTAGGGAATTTCGTCCACGACGATATCGTCCAGTGCCGTCAGCACGCCGAACGAGAATGCCGATGCGCGCATGCCGCCGCCCGAAAAGGCCAGCGCCATGACGGTGGAGCCATCGTCGCCGCCGTCGGTGATGAATTTTGGCGTGGGAGGAGGGGCCTCGGAACCGACGGTGTTTATGGGGCCGACATCCCTTGCCGCGCAGCCGCAGGCCAGTATCAAGGCGGCAGCAACCAGTGCGCCGGCAAAGTTCAACCTCATCATTCCACCCCCCTTGCGCATCCTGCATTCAAGGCAGAAATACTTGACGTTGCATAGATGCAGAAAAACAAACGGAAAGAGCCGTAGCTTCACTATCGGGTCTACCACCGCTGCTGGCGTCTTGCCTGGACCTCCTCAAGACAAGGACGGTAGGCAAGAATTGCCGGCGCCTGAACTCCTCGCAATTCTTGTGACCCGTCATCGAAATATTTCGCACCGCCGCCTGGATTTGGACACTTCCCTGCGCAGCGATGAATTCTTCGGTAGGCGGATGTGCCGACCTGCTTTGGCGAAGTACTCGAGAAACGTATTTTTCCGGTGAAGATGGGGCTGCGCTGCGCATGGAGGCAGGTCGGGATACCGGCGCGCCGAAGCGTCGCAGGGTGGCGTTCACGGCTGCAATTTCCTTGCTATCTGTCAGAAAGAGGCTGGCAGACAGCGGGAACGGGGAGGTTGCCGGCCAGCTGCAATCTTGCACGGCAGTAGCGGCCCGCCGCACGAAAATCGATCGTCTTTTTCAAGTGAGTGAATGAAATGCAGAACAAAGCCGAAGGCATCGCAACCGAGCTTGCAAGGCGCATCGCGATCGTGACTGGAGCCGGTGGCGGACTGGGCCGCTCCCACGCCCTCCTGCTTGCCCGGCTGGGCGCGAAGGTGCTCGTCAACGACGTCGCCGAGGATGCGGCCGAACAGGTGGCCCGCGAAATCCGGGAGTCTGGCGGTGATGCGCTTGGCTTTGCTGCGAGCGTGACCGGCGAGGCCAGTGCCGCCGCG
>QGUU01000394.1 GCA_003242525.1 Pseudomonadota bacterium
CGGTTCGACACATAACCGCTTCTCGCGGCTTCGCCAAGGGCGAAGCGTAGCGGGCGGGCCAGCTTGTCGCACGGTGTTGAGAAACTCGCGTTCCGCCACCCAGGCGCGTGTGCGGCAAGCGTGCAGTGCGCCCGGCCTCCTTGCGGCTATCCTGCAAGCGCCGTCTCGGCCAGCTTCACCCAATAGCTCACGCCGTAAGCCGCAGTGTCGTCGTTGAAATCATAAGCCGGATGATGAAGGCCGGCGGTGTCGCCATTGCCAAGGAAGATGAAGGCTCCTGGCCTTGCTTGCAGCATGTAGGAAAAGTCTTCCCCGCCCATCAACGGCTGGATGTCCCGGTGAACATTGGTTTCGCCGGCAATGGCGGCCGCGACATCGGCGGCAAACACGGTTTCCTCGGCATGATTGAAGGTGACAGGATAGTTCGCATCGTAGTCGAACTCGATCTCGGCTCCGAAACTTCCTGCTATGCCGGTGCAGATCGCACGCATGCGCTGCTCGGCAATCTGCGCCACCTCCGGCTTCAGCGTGCGTACCGTGCCAGCCAGTTCCGCGGTTTCGGGTATGACATTGTAGGCGTCCCCTGCGTGAAACTTCGTCACGGACACGACAAGAGATTCGACCGGGTCTGTGCTGCGCGCTACGACGGACTGCAAGGCCGAGACAAGATGGCTGCCGATCACGATCGGGTCGATCGTGGCGTGCGGGATGGCGGCATGGCCGCCGCGCCCCTTGATCCGGAGGGTGAACTCGGCCGTCGCGGCCATGATCGGGCCCGGCCGAATGGCAAAATGGCCGACCGGGAGGCCCGGCATATTGTGCATGCCGAACACCTTCCGGATGCCGAAGCGCTCCATCAGTCCGTCCTTGATCATCTCGTGGCCACCGCCGCCGCCTTCCTCGGCCGGCTGAAAGATCACCGCCACGGTGCCGGCAAAATTGCGCGTCTCCGCCAGATACTTGGCCGCCCCCAGCAGCATGGCCGTATGGCCGTCATGGCCGCAGGCGTGCATTTTGCCGGGCTTCGCCGACGCGTAGGGCTTGCCGGTGGCTTCGGTGATCGGCAACGCATCCATGTCGGCGCGCAGGCCGATGGTCGCGCCGGCGCCTCTGCGACCTGAAATGATACCGACCACGCCAGTCTTGCCGAGTCCGGTAACCACCTCGTCGCAGCCGAATTCCCCGAGCTTCCCAGCCACGAAGGCCGCGGTTTCGAAAACGTCGAAACCCAGCTCGGGATTGCGGTGCAGGTGCCGCCGCCATTGCGCAATCTCCTGCTGCATCTCGGCGGCTCTGTTCAGAATCGGCATGATCTCTTTTGCCTCGCTTCGTTCGGCGCCGCGACGCCGTTTCGATTGTGATCGGTCGGCCCTTTGCCTTTGAAAGGTCACATAGGCTAAATAGCAACCCTGACGCCGTGGCCGACGAAAGGGCCGGGCCACCATGACGGCAATCCGTGGCGATCTTACGGAGGCCGGGGCGACGACGGCAATAGCGGTTTCGGAATCGGCGATGACTTACAGACATTTCCTCAATTGGCTTTGCGCGGCAACGGCATCGTTGCTGCTGGTTACGCCGGCGCTGGCCAATCCGACCATGCTGTTCGATCTGGAAAGCGGCCGGGTCATCACGCACCAGGAGGCTTTCAAGCGCTGGTATCCCGCCTCGCTTTCAAAGCTGATGACCGCCTATGTGGTCTTCCGCGCCATCGATGCGGGGGAGGTGGCGCTCGATTCGCCCATCAGGATGACGAAGAAGGCCGCCGCCGAGCCGCCTTCCAAATTCGGCCTGAAGCCGGGTACGGTCATGCGGCTCGACACGGCCCTGAAGATCATGCTGGTGAAATCGGCCAATGACGTTGCCATGGCGATCGCGGAGAATGTGGGCGGCTCGCAGAAGGGCTTTGCCGAGCGCATGAATGCCGAGGCAGCACGTCTCGGCATGACCGGGTCGCATTTCGTCAACCCGCATGGCCTGTTCTCGCCTGAGCAATATACGACGGCGCGTGACATGGCCTTGCTGGCAAGGGCATTGCGGCGCGATTACCCGCAATATTCGCCCTGGTTTTCCATCGAGGGGTTGGCTTTCGGCAAGAAAACCATTCCCAACTACAACCTGCTGATTGGCCGCTACGAGGGCGCGGACGGCATGAAGACCGGGTTTGTCTGCGCATCGGGTTTCAACCTGATCGGGTCGGCAACGCGTAACGGCCGCACGCTGGTTGCAGTGGTGCTGGGCGAACAGACGGCGATAAGCCGCGCGGAAGCGACTGCGCGCCTGCTTGATGCAGGCTTCGCTGCATCTCCGGGCGCCACCGGCGCCACGACCATCTCAAGCCTGCAGCCTTATGGCGATACGACAACCCCCAACGACGTGCGCGACATCGTCTGCCGCAAGAAATCGCCGCAGGAGCAGTCGGAAGGACCGCCGGTTGCCGCTTCCGACAAGCCAAAGTCGCCATTCCAGGAAAAGCTGGCTAATCCGACGCTGGTTGCGGTCAAGCTCGGCGGCGCTACCGGTCCTGTTCCCAAGGCGATGCGGGACGCTGCCGGCAAGGCCTATGCCGACGTTCCAATTCCGGACTGGCGGCCGGACCTGCCACCGCCTGCCGGTTTTGCCTTGTCGGCCCAGGGCGATCAGGCCAGCGCCAACTGATGTCCGTATTCCCGATTCCCGTCACGGTGGTCACCGGCTTTCTCGGCGCGGGCAAGACCACGCTGCTCAACCGCCTGCTGAAGGATCCGGCGCTGGCGGACACGGCTGTCATCATCAATGAATATGGCGATGTCGCCATCGACCATCTGCTCGTAGAGCAGGCTTCCGACGGCATCATCCAGCTTTCCGACGGCTGCCTGTGCTGCACGGTCCGCGGCGAACTCGTCGATACGTTGGCCGAGTTGGTGGATCGGCTGCAGACCGGCCGGATCGAAAGGCTTGCGCGCGTCGTCATTGAAACGACGGGACTCGCCGACCCTGCACCTGTGATGCTGTCGATCATGGCCCATCCGGCGCTGGTGCAGGCTTTTCGGCTCGATGGGGTGATCACGCTGGTGGACGCAGTCAATGGCGCTGCCAACCTCGATGCGCATGTGGAGGCGCTCAAGCAGGCGGGGGTCGCCGACCGACTGGTGCTGAGCAAGACCGATCTTGCGGACGAGGCCGCGGTTGGCAGGCTCGCGGCCCGCCTTCGGGACATCAATCCGGGGGCCCGCATCCTTGATGTGCGGCATGCAGGCGTTTCCGATGTTCTCGACTGCGCTTTTATTCACAATAGACGCGGCCAACAGAAGGGAAAGTGAAGATTTAGATGGGGACCTTAAACATATAAAAAAAAA
>QGUU01000395.1 GCA_003242525.1 Pseudomonadota bacterium
CGCGCGGGGAAGGGCTGGGTGGGCCTCTGCCCTTTCCCACTGGGGCGTTGATATCCGATGCGCCACGCACGACCCGCGCATCGACCGGAATGCGTTCGCCCGCACCCACAAGCAGCTTGGTGCCGGGCTGGACTTCCCCGATGGGGCGATAGTCGCGTGTGCCGTCATCGAACAGCACCAGTGCGCCACGCGGGGCCATCCGCGCCAGGTTGGCAACGGCGGCGCGTGCCTTGTTGCGCATGATATGGTCCAGTGTGCGACCTATCAGGAGGAAGAAGAGCAGAGTGACCGAAGCGTCGAAATAGGCGTGGGCGCCCGAGTGCCAGGTGTCGTAGATGCTCAGTGCGTAGGCCATGGTGATGCCGATTGCGATCGGCACGTCCATATTCATGCGCCCGTGGCGCAGGGCGTTCCAGGCCGAGCGATAATAGATGATGCCGGCCACCGCCAGCGCGGGGAGGGCAAGCAGGGCCGAAACCCAGTGGAACAGGTCACGCGTTGCCCCTTCCGCGCCGGACCACACCGAGACGGAAAGGAGCATGATGTTTCCTGCGGCAAAGCCGGAGACGGCGACGGCTCGCAACAATTCGGAAAGCACCGGGTCCTTTCCGTCCTGCGTATCGTCGAAAAGGTGGGGCGGATAGCCGAGGCCGCTCAAGGTGGAAACAATGGGCGGCAATGCGTCGCCCCGCCAGCGCACGCTGACTCGTTTGCTGGAAAGGTTCACTCGTGCCCGCTCGACCGTATCGAGTCTGGCCAGTGCACTTTCGACTGTATGGATACAGGCCGCGCAGTGGACATTCGGCACGGAAAGCTCCACTTGCCGCGTCCCGTCGCCCATGTCGCGAGCGGCAAAGGCAACTTCCTCGTCAGAGGGTGGCGCCTGCAACCCAAGAGCCAGATCTTCGCTTCCGGGCGCGCAGCAACTCATTCAAACGCCCCATTTTTCACCACGATACGATGGGTTTCCCTCCACGGCAACTGACGGCCGGCATCCGCCTCGATCTCGACGATCCATACGCCGTCCGCGAGCGCAAACGGAGCAGTGAGCGCGCCGTCCGCATCAGGGGCAAGGGCAAGCGTCGTGTCCTGGGCATCGCTGACCGGCCGACGGAACGTAGCCGAACCCGTCTTCAGCTTGACCGGCCTGCCATCCCTGTCGGCGATGGCGAAGCGGAGTGTCCCGTCGCCCCCCTCAAATCCCGTATGCCAACCCAGCGCCATCTGCTCGCGATATTCGCGCGCCTTTCGGTTGAATTCCAACCCCGCGACATAGGAGTTGCGCACGACGAACCCGGTCCAGCTCCTGTTTGCGTACACCGCCATCGTGACGTTCACGGCGATGATGACAGCGAAGAACGCCGCAATGATCATGAGGAAGTGACGACCGGTGAATTGCTCACTCATCGTGATCACTCCGGGCTTTCGAAATTGGTCACATACTCGGCGGAGTCGAGGGATGACTTGTCCACGACGTGGAACACCAGCCGCTGGGCCTTGCCCGGTGTGCGGTTCTTCTCCCGGGGCTGGCGCACGTAGATCTTGAGCGAGCGCGTCCTGTCCGGCTCCAGAGTAACGGTGATCTGCTTGCTTTCGCTGTCCTCCATGCCGACCGCGCTCATGGTCGCGCCGGGAAGCTCCTCAAGGCGAACTGTCACGGTACGTGGCTCAGGGATCTTGTTGAGCAGCTTGACCGTATAGCCGTTACGGATCGAGCCATCCGAAAGCACGACATATTGCGGATTACGGTCGTGCAGGACATTCAATTCCAGCCTGTCGCGGGAAACCAGCCCGTACACCAGAAGCAGACCAATCAGCGCCCAGCTGCCGAAATAGATGAAGGTCCGTGGCCGCAACAGCTTGCGGGGATGGAACCGGGCGACAGTGTCCGAAATGCGCCCTGAAGCATCCCGCACCAGCGAAGGCTTGATCGCATGGGTGCCGTTGCCTGTGGCGAGCGCCATATTGGCATTGTAATCGGCCAGCGTGGCGTAAGAGATCAGGCCGCGATCCCGACCGAGCCTGTCCATGACATCGTTGCACGCGTCGATGCACAGTGCGCAGGTGATGCATTCCAGTTGCTGGCCGTCACGAATGTCTATGCCCATGGGGCAAACGACCACGCAAGCATTGCAGTCCACGCAATCACCGGTCTCGACACCCAGTGCCGCCGCCTTCTTGGTCCCGCGCGAGCGCGGTTCACCGCGCCAGTCGTTATAGGTGACGGTCAGAGAGTGCTCATCCAGCATCGCCGCCTGGATACGCGGCCAGGGGCACATATAGGTGCAGACCTGCTCCCGCATCAGGCCCCCGAACACATAGGTGGTGGCCGTCAAGATGGCGACGGTGGTATAGGCGACCGGCGCGGCCTGGCCGGTCACGAAATCCCTCAGCAAGGTCGGGGCATCCGCGAAGTAGAATATCCAGGCACCGCCCGTCGCGACTGCAACAGCCAGCCAGATGGCGTGCTTGAGCGTACGCAGTGCAATCTTGCGCGCCGTCCATGGCCCTTGGTCGAGGCGGATGCGCGCGTTGCGATCTCCTTCAATCGCGCGTTCGACCGCAAGGAAGAGATCGACCCACACGGTCTGCGGACAGGTGTAGCCACACCAGGCGCGGCCGATCGTGGACGTGAGCAGGAACAGGCCCAGGCCCGCCATCACGAGCAGCCCCGCGACGAGAAAGAACTCCTGCGGCCAGATCTCGATGAAGAAGAAGTAGAAGCGTCGGTTGGCCAGATCGATCAGGACAGCCTGGTCCGGGGCAAAAGGACCCCGGTCCCAACGTATCCAGGGCGTCAGGTAGTAGATGCCCAGGGTAACGGCCATGACCAGCCATTTGAAATTGCGGTAAGGGCCTTTGGCGCGCTTCGGGAAGATTTTCCTGCGGGCGGAATAGAGGGGCTTGCGCAACCGGGCAGAGTTCACCGCCTCTGCATCGTGACGTTCAAACGCGACCGTGCCGGTCATCCTCTTCTCCTAACCGCGATTGTCACGAGGAGGGCAATGCCCCCTGTTAGCCGGCCGCGGTTTGATCCAAGTCAAAACCGGGGTGCGGCACAGTGACCGGCTGTGCGCCCCAGCCCCGCCCGGCCCCTGGTGGACCTGGGCGGGAAGGCGGAATCACTCCCCTCCGCCGAGCGAATGGACGTAAACCGTCAGTTCCTTTACTGCCGTTTCGCCAAGTCGTGCCTCCCAGGCCGGCATCACGCCGTGACGCGGCCGGCGTATCTGCGCCGCGATCTCGGCGGGGTTCGACCCCGAGAGGCAGAGGGGGGCCGTCAGATCCGGCCGCCCCCAATCCGGGTTGCCCCTGCCCG
>QGUU01000396.1 GCA_003242525.1 Pseudomonadota bacterium
ATGTAGAGCATGTCACCCATGCCGAGCAGCTGCTCGGCCCCCTGCTCGCCCAGAATCGTGCGGCTGTCGATCTTGGAGGTGACCTGGAAGGAGATGCGCGTGGGGAAGTTGGCCTTGATCGTGCCGGTGATGACATCCACCGAAGGCCGCTGCGTCGCCATGATGACGTGGATGCCGGCCGCGCGCGCCATCTGGGCCAGCCGCTGCACCGCACCCTCGATGTCCTTGCCGGCGACCATCATCAGGTCGGCCATCTCGTCGATGATGACGACGATGCAGGGCATGGGCTCCAGATCGAGATCCTCGGTCTCGTAGATCGCCTCGCCCGTCTCCCGGTCGAATCCGGTCTGCACCGTGCGCGTGATCCTTTCGCCCTTCTTCTTGGCGGCGAGAACGCGCTGATTGAAGCCCTCGATGTTGCGTACGCCCACCTTGGACATCTTGCGGTAGCGCTCCTCCATCTCCCGCACGGTCCATTTCAGCGCCACGACCGCCTTCTTGGGATCAGTGACGACAGGGGTGAGCAGGTGCGGGATGCCGTCATAGACGGAAAGCTCCAGCATCTTGGGGTCGATCATGATCAGGCGGCACTCCTCCGGCGTCATCCGGTAGAGCAGTGACAGGATCATCGTGTTGATGGCCACCGACTTGCTGAGCCGGTGGTGCCGGCCACCAGCAGATGCGGCATCTTGGCGAGGTCGGCGATCACGGCCTCGCCGTTGATCGTCTTGCCGAGCGCCAGCGCCAGGCGCGCCTTGGTGGTTTCGAACTCGCGGCTCGCCAGAAGCTCTCGCAGATAGACCGTTTCGCGGGTCGCGTTCGGCAGTTCGATGCCGATGGCGTTGCGGCCGGGCACGACCGCCACGCGCGCGGCGATCGCGCTCATGGAGCGGGCGATGTCGTCGGCCAAACCGATGACGCGCGAGGACTTGATGCCGGGCGCGGGCTCCAGCTCATAAAGTGTGACGACCGGCCCCGGGCGCACATGGATGATCTCGCCCTTGACGCCGAAATCCTCAAGCACGCCCTCGAGAAGCCGCGCGTTCTGCTCCAGCGCTTCCTTGGAGAGGCTCGGATCTTTGCTGGTGGCCTTGGGTTCGGCAAGAAGATGCAGCGGAGGCAGGGTGAAGCCGCCCGAGTCCAGGAACGAGGGCTGCGCTTCGCGGCGCACGCGCGCGCCGGGCGCAGGCCGTGGCGCAGGATTTTCCACCCGCATGGGCGCGGGCTCACGGAGTGCGGGTTCACGGACCGCGGGCACATCGACCTGCGGCTCGACATAGGCCTGCGGCTCGTCGAAATCGGGCTCGATGCGCATGCGCTCGTCGGCTGCACGGGCCGCCGCGACAACGGGAGCGGGCGCGGAGAGCTCATACTCCTCATCCAAATGGCCGTCGGCGCGGAGGAAATGGCGGCGGCAAAAGCCTCTGAGCGACAGCCACCAGTGCGCCACCCAGCCCAGAGCAACGAAGCCACCGTCTTCCTCTTCCTCGTCGTCCTCCTCCTCTTCCTCTTCGAGGTCGTCTTCCGACAGACCAGGCGCGATGACTTCGGCGGGACGGGCAAAGATGCAGGCGCCGTAAAGCGTCAGCCAGAGGGCGGGCGCAAAAAGAACCATCGCGACGACAAGAGCAAACAGGCCGGTCGGATAGTCGCCCGACAGCAGGGCGGGAGCGGCGAGCACCATGTCGCCGAAGACACCGCCAAGGCCAGTCGGAAGCGGCCAGGTTTCAGGCGGAACGACGCAGCCGGCAATGCCCGCCGAAAGAACGGCGCCGCCAAACCACGCGCCGACGCGCCGCCACAGCCTCTCGATGGGGCGCGCCGCGAGAAGGAAGAGGCCCCAGAAGACGGCGGGCACCAGCCCGACAACCGAGGCAAGGCCAAAGAACTGCATGGCGATGTCGGAGAAGACGGCCCCCGGGTAGCCCATGGCATTGGTGACCGGATTGTCGGTCGCGTGGCTGAAACTTGGATCGGCCACGTTCCAGGTGGCCAGCGCCGCCAGGCAGAATGCCGCCAGCACCAGCAGAACCAGCCCCAGTCCGCGCGCAGCCTGCCGCCGCAGAAAGAGCCGCATACCGAATCCGCCATAGACAGCAAGCGCCGCGGAAGTACCGGAACTCATACGCATTTCCCCGTCCGACTGTACTGTTGGCGCGCCTGAGAGCGCCTGGACGGGGCGAAAGATAAAACCGTGATGGTAAAGGCGGCATTAACCATGGGAGTAGATGGCCTGAAGAGGACCTTGTGCCGGCGGAAGGCGCCTCGGCTTCATGAGGCGCGGCTGTGCCTCCCCCTCAACTGTAAAAAAGAGGCCCGGCACAACGCCAGGCCCCAAATCGCATCCTCCGCCGTCGGGCGGGAGATGCCGCGGTTTCAGGAGTAGTGGTAGGCCGCCTCGCCATGCGAGGTGAGATCGAGGCCCTGCGTCTCATCTTCAGGCGAAGGCCTGAGGCCGAACACCGCATCGACGATCTTGTAGAGGATGGCCGAGAGGATTCCGCACCAGAGAATGGTTACGACAACGGCCACGATCTGAATCCACAGCTGAGAGGCGATGGAGAAATCGTCCCCGCCCGTGCCGCCCAGCCAAGGCGCCGTGAAGATGCCTGTGCCGAGTGCGCCGACGATGCCCCCGATGCCGTGAATGCCGAACACGTCAAGCGTGTCGTCATAGCCGAATTTGTTCTTCACCACGGCCACAAAGAAGTAGCAAACCGCGCTCGAGATCGCGCCCAGCACGATGGCGCCCACCGGACCCACTGTGCCGCAGGCTGGAGTAATGGCGACGAGCCCGGCGATGATGCCCGAGGCCGCCCCCAGCATAGACGCCTTGCCGCGGTGCAGTGCCTCGATCACGCTCCAGGCGATGATCGCACCGGCCGTGGCGGTGAAGGTGTTGATCATGGCCAGCGCCGCACCGCCGGTGGCCTCGAGATTGGAGCCGGCGTTGAAGCCGAACCAGCCGATCCAGAGGATCGAGGCACCGACCATGGTGAGCGTCATCGAATGCGGCGCGAGGATTTCCTTGCCGTAGCCGGTGCGCTTGCCCACCATGATGCAGCCCACCAGCGCGGCGATGCCCGCATTGATGTGGACCACGGTGCCGCCTGCGAAATCGAGCGCGCCGAGGTTGTAGAGGAAGCCCGAAGAATCCCAGACCATGTGGGCGATGGGGAAGTAGACGAAGGTCACCCACAGGATGGTGAAGAGAATCACCGCCGAGAATTTGATCCGCTCGGCAAAGGCGCCCACGATCAGCGCCGGCGTAATGACGGCAAAGGTCATCTGGAAGCAGATGAAG
>QGUU01000397.1 GCA_003242525.1 Pseudomonadota bacterium
TATTAGTCCGGTTTGTTGGGCTCGAGATTTTTTTAAAGGGCTGGATGTCGACAACACCGACATGCTGTTGCGGCCAGGCATGACCGCCACCGTTTCGGTCGTGACTCAGCAGGCAAAGGGCGTGCTGACCGTGCCGTCATCCGCCTTCCGTTATCGTCCAACCGAAACGAGGGAGCGCGGCTTCAGCATGCTCAGCATGTTTACCGGCCGTCGCGGCCCGATGCGGCGACCCGGCCAGACGGAGCAGCCGCCCGCCGAAGGTCTGCGCACGCTCTACGTGCTGGAAAACGGCCAGCCCCGTCGGGTTGATGTGAAAATCGGCAGTTCGGACGGCGACCGCACCGAGGTGCTGTCAGGCCTCGAGGAAGGCGACAGGGTCATCACCGCGTCGCGCCAGCGGAACTGAGCCATGGCTCCGCTGATCGCCTTCGACCGCGTCTGGAAGACTTATGGCCAGGGCGAGGCGAAAGTCCACGCCCTTGCCGGTGTAGATCTCGCCATATCGAAGGGCGAGTTCGTCAGCATCATGGGCCCCTCCGGCTCGGGCAAGTCGACCGCCATGAACATTATCGGCTGTCTCGACACACCAAGCGCCGGAACCTATCGTTTCATGGGCGTGGATGCCGGCCGCCTGGATCGCAACCGCCGCGCCGTTTTACGCAATCTCTATATTGGCTTCGTTTTCCAGGGCTACAATCTGCTGCCGCGCACGACAGCAGCGGAGAACGTGGAACTGCCGCTGATCTACCGCGGCGTCCCATCCGCGACCCGGCGGGAGCTCGCGATGCGCGCTCTGGCTCAGGTGGGCCTTACGGGGCGTGAACACCACACACCGGCAGAGCTTTCCGGCGGGCAACAGCAGAGGGTTGCGATTGCCCGCGCCATCGTCACGCGTCCCAGCCTGCTGCTGGCCGACGAGCCGACCGGCAATCTCGACACGGCACGGACGCATGAGATCATGGACCTGCTGGCGGGCCTCAACCGCGACACCGGTCTTACAATCGTGATGGTCACTCATGAGCTGGACGTGGCGGCCTACGCCCGGCGCACTATCCGCTTCCTCGACGGCAACGTGGCGTCGGACGGACTGAACGCGGAGATGGTACGATGATATGGGAAACGGTTCGACTAGCCCTGCGCTCCGTGCGACGCAATGCGCTGCGTTCCTTCCTGACCCTGCTCGGCATCGTCATCGGCGTTGCAGCCGTCATTGCGATGCTCACCATCGGCGCGGGTACGACCGAGAAGGTCAAGAGCGACATTTCCCGACTCGGTTCCAACCTTCTGGTGGTACGCGCCGGCCGCCCCGCAGGAAGAGGTGGACCGGGTGGCATCGAACAGCAGCCGCGCAAGCTGGGCGAAAAGGAACTGGCGGCGCTGAGGGCGAGGCTGACCGGCGCGCGTGCCATATCTCCATCAGCGCAGAAGCAGGTGCGCGTCATTTACGGCACACAGAACATCGCGGCCAGCGTGACCGGCACCGACAGCACCCTGCTTGACGCACGCGACTGGTCGCTGGCTTCCGGCCGCAGCTTTTCCGATTCCGAGGTCCGTTCGGGCGCGGCCGTGTGCCTGATCGGTGAGACTGTCAGGAAACAGTTCTTCGGCGCCGGCGATCCGGAAGGCGAGTCGATCCGCGTCAACCGATCGTCGTGCAAGATCATCGGCCTGCTTGCTCCAAAAGGCTACACCGGCTTCGGCCAGGATCAGGACAATGTCGTGATGATGCCCCTTGGCGCGTTCCAGCGACGCATCGCGGGAAACCGGGACATAGACAATATCTATATCGCCGCCGACGACACCACGCCAACGGCGGAACTGCTGCCGCAGGCGAGTAACATTCTGCGTGACATCCGGAAGATCCCGATCGGCGGCGAGGATGATTTCGACATACGCGACATGACGCAGATTGCCGACACGATGGCCTCTGCGACCACGACGATGACGAGCATGCTCTCTGCCGTCGCTGCCGTCTCCCTGCTGGTCGGCGGTATCGGGATCATGAACATCATGCTCGTGTCAGTGACCGAACGGACACGCGAAATCGGCATCAGGCTCGCCATCGGCGCGCATGAGAAACACATTCTCATCCAGTTCCTGGTCGAGGCCACCGTGCTGTCCCTGCTAGGCGGCATCATCGGCATACTGATCGGTCTTTCACTGGCCGGCGTGGCTTCGCTGACGCTCTCGATTCCGTTCACGCCGAGCGTGGCCGTGATCCTGCTCGCAGTCGGCTTCTCCGCCCTGATCGGGATGGTTTTTGGCTTTTTCCCGGCGCTACGTGGCGCCCGCCTCGACCCGATCGATGCGTTGAGACACGAATAGTGCCCTGCCCGGGAGTGTGCCGTCAGGCCTGTCGCTCCGGTCCAGCGGCTCCTGAGGTGCGGCCTGGCTCAGCCAGGATCGGCAAAATGCCATTCGACAAGCGGCTTCATATGAGGAGCCAGCTTGTCGGGAAGGTCAATCGCGCTGTGGATCACGATTGGTCCGGAGACTTCCGGCTGCTCCTGGGTCGCCAGAAATGCCTTGATCCTGGTGACCAGTTCGTTCGCCGTGAGCTTCATGCGATAGCGTCGGAAAATCACGGTGCCAGCCTGCGTGGAAAGCAGGTAGTGGCGTTTTCCCGGCGCGGTCTCGGCTTCCGCCAGATCAATGCCGATCTCTTCCAGCACCTCGCGCCGCATATTATAGGCCACGTCAACCTTTCCGTCGCGGAAATCCTCGAGTTCGAAGGAGCCGGCAGCGAAATAGACCCTGCCGGCGTTGACGGTGTGTGCGCCCATGCGGATGGCAATCAGCGCGCCGTCGCTGGATACCAGAACGGCGTGCGCGAAAGCGTGCCCGGCGTTTTCTGACTGGCGATGGCGACGCCAGTACATGAAGGTGGCATAGCGCACGATGTGGCAGCGACCGATCAACCGCGCATCGCGGTAGGACAGTTCCGATAGCAGCGCTACCGCCCCGTCGTAGATATGCGGGTTGATGGTCGTCTCGTACGACCAGTTCTCGTCAATGGCCTTGAGATTTTCCAGCTCGAACGGATGCGGAGCCGAATCCAGAGTCACGTCGATCTCGTCGACGGGCAGGACGACGTCACGGGGCAAGTCGAAGCTCATGCGTATGTTCCTATGCGAGATCGAGTGTAATGGCGACGGGGCAGTGGTCGGATGCCTTCGGCCGGTCCCAACCGACCCGAGGGAAGCGTTCGACCTCCTGCCCGGCGGGAAAGGGCGTGCGGTAGGGCTGTCCATTGCGGACGATATCTGGAACCGCCTGTGCATTGCGAGCCGCCAGGG
>QGUU01000021.1 GCA_003242525.1 Pseudomonadota bacterium
TTCCTACATCGTCTACGCACCGCTCCTGCACGGCTGTACCACCGTGATGTTCGAAGGCAAGCCGATCGGCACGCCGGACGCCGGCACGTTCTGGCGCGTCATTGCCGACCACGGCGTCGTCGCCCTCTTCACCGCGCCCACGGCTTTCCGGGCCATCAAGGGACAGGACCCGCAGGGCTCCTTCGTTCCAAAATACGACCTGTCGAAGTTCCGCACGCTTTTCCTGGCTGGCGAGCGCGCCGACCCGGAGACGATCCGATGGGCGGAGCGGACGCTCAAGGTTCCCGTGATAGACCATTGGTGGCAGACCGAAACCGGCGCGCCCATCACGCAGAATCCTGTCGGATTGGGCATGCTGCCGGTGAAACACGGTTCGCCCGGCGTTCCGATGCCGGGCTTCGACGTGCACGTGCTTGACGACGCTGGCAATGACGTGCCCCGGGGCACGCTGGGCAATGTCGTGATCAAGCTGCCGCTGCCGCCGGCCTGCCTGCCCACCCTGTGGAACGCCGACCAGCGGTTCCGCCAGGCCTATCTCGACGAGTTCCCCGGCTACTACAAGACGGCCGACGCTGGCATGATCGATGAAGACGGCTACCTCTTCGTGATGGCCCGTACCGACGACATCATCAATGTCGCAGGCCACCGGCTCTCGACCGGCGCGATGGAGGAAGTGCTGGCCGAGCATCCGGCCGTGGCCGAATGTGCCGTCATTGGCGTCAACGACGATCTGAAGGGCCAGGCGCCGCTGGGTCTGGTCGTGCTGAATGCCGGCGCAACCTGCGATCACGAGACGCTGGAAAAGGAAGCCGTGGCGTTGGTGCGGGAACGGATCGGACCGGTTGCCGCATTCCGCAAAGTGGTGGTCGTCAAGCGCCTGCCGAAGACCCGCTCGGGCAAGATCCTGCGCAGCACGATGCAGAAAATTGCCGACCGCGAGGAATGGACCATGCCGGCCACGATAGACGATCCTGCCATACTCGACGAAATCGCAGAGGCGCTGGCAAAGCGGGGCACCGGCGCCTGATCGCATCAGGGGCCGGGCGGAACTCCGACGGCAACGAAAAAGCCATGTCGGACGTTTCTTCCGGCCAAGCGCGGAGACACCAGGCTGACACTGCCGCAGATCCTATCCATAACGGTCATCGCCCTGATGATGGCGGCGTTCGTCTGGGGCCGGTTTCGCTATGACCTTGTGGCTGCGCTCGCATTGTTGATAGGGCTTGCCGTCGGCGTCGTTCCGTTCGACCGTGCCTTTGGCGGCTTCAGCGATGACATCGTCATTATCGTCGGCTCGGCGCTGCTGGTCAGCGCCGGAGTGGCGCGCAGCGGCATCATGGAATACATGCTGCAGCACTACGCGCCAAACGTCGCGTCGCTGCGCGCGCAGCTTGCCCTTCTGGTCATCACGGTTGCGCTGCTATCGGCCTTCGTGAAGAACATCGGGGCGCTGGCGATCATGATTCCGATCGCCTTCCAGTTCGCACGGCGTTCGGGCGTCTCCCCATCCTCCTTCCTCATGCCGATGGCCTTCGCCTCCCTGCTCGGGGGGTTGATGACGCAAATCGGAACCTCGCCCAACATCGTCGTGTCGCGACTTCGCGGGGAGCTCACCGGCACACCGTTCAAAATGTTCGACTTCACCCCGGTGGGCCTCGCGCTGACGGCGGCGGGCGTCGTCTTCCTGATCCTGTTCTATTGGCTGCTGCCGCAACGGCAAAAGCAGAACCAGCCCCTGCACGAGGCGCTGGATGCCCAGAACTATGCCGCCGAGGCGAAGGTAAGCAAGGACTCGACCGTCGCGAACAAGCCGCTGGCCGAACTGCTGAAGATCGCGGCCGGCGAAAGTGCCATTACATCGGTTCTGCGCGCCGGCGGGCTGCGGCTGGCACCACTTCCCGACCTCAAACTGCGCGTCGGCGACATCGTGCTGATCGAAGGAAGCCCGGAAGCGCTCGACCGGCTGGTCGCCCAGGCCAAGCTCGATATCGGCGAGGAACGCGCCTCGGCCAAGGAAAACGGCTCGAAATGGGAGACGGTGGCAATCGAAGCGGTGGTCGGCGAGAGTTCGAGTCTTATCGGCTGGTCGGCGCAGCGCCTGCTGCTCTACGACCGTTTCAACGTCAATCTGCTGGCCGTCAGCCGCAAGGGCGAGCGGCTCGACCAGCGCCTGGGAACGATCACGCTGCGTCTCGGCGACGTTGTGTTGCTGCGTGGCAGCCGTGATGCGCTGCCCGAATTCCTGCGCGAGTTCGGCCTGCTGCCTCTTGCCGAGCGGCCGCTCCTGCTCGGCAGCGTCCGCCGCGGCCTCGTGCCGGTTCTGATCCTGGCCGCCGCGATGGGCTCCACCGCCTTCAGCCTGCTCCCGGTACAGATTGCCTTCTTCGCGGCGGCGGTAGCCATGGTGCTGTTCCGTGTCATCCCGCCGCGCGAGATCTATGCCGCGCTGGATGGGCCCATCCTCGTCATGCTGGCGTTGCTGATCCCGGTGGCCGACTCCCTGCGCCTCACCGGCGCAACCGATGTGCTGGCCTCCTATCTCGGAGAAATCGGGCAGGGCATGCCAGGCTTCGGCGCGCTGGCGCTGATACTGGTCACCGCAATGGCGGTAACCCCGTTCCTCAACAACGCGGCGACCGTGCTGGTGATGGCCCCGATCGCCGCAGGTTTCGCGGCCAATCTGGGATATCGTCCGGAAGCCTTCCTGATGGCCGTGGCGATCGGCGCGGGTTGCGATTTCCTCACCCCGATCGGCCACCAGTGCAATACGCTGGTGATGGGCCCGGGAGGCTATCGCTTCTCTGACTATCCCAGGCTCGGTCTGCCGCTTTCCCTGCTCGTCATTCTCGTCGCCGTCCCGGCGCTGATGCTGGTGTGGCCGCTTAAATAGGCTCCCCCTCACGCGCGCAGCGAGCGCCTGCTTGTTGCTGACAGACTGCTGTCAGGAGCGCTGTGCGACAATGCTCCTGCCTGAACGAGAGGAGGTAGCCATGCCAGGTTTTGTAGCGAACATGCGCGTCTATTTCGGCCGCATCCGGACGATGCGCAAGGAGATCCGTACTCGGCGCCTGCTCGACAGCCTGCCCCCGCACATCCAGGCGGACATCGGATGGTCAGGCTCCGGTTTTCCCGGTCGCCGCTCTGCGGTTGATGAATATCGATGAAATATTTCGATTGGACAATCGGGGCAGCGTCACCCACATAGCAGACCCTACGGACCGGATGAGGAAAGGCTCGCATGCCTGGGATCAAGACCATCGGTTTCGTGTTCATCCCCGGGGTGGCCGACTGGGAATATGGTCTGCTCTCGGCTTCCGCGGTGGAATGGTTTGGCGCCAGGGCAGTCCCGCTCACGCCCGACGGCGGGACGGTAAGGTCCGCCAGCGGATTCCGGATTGCTGCCGAGCGTCCGTTGGATGCGGCCGCCAACGGCGATCTCGATGCGGTTGCAGTGATCGGCTCCGACAACTGGGTCGGCGAAGACGCGCCTGACATCGGCGAACTGCTGACGAGCGTAAACGGGCGTGGAGGCGTGATCGGGGGCATTTGCGCCGGCACGCTCGCGTTGGCACGCGCTGGCCTTTTTGCATCAGCAGCACACACCAGCAACGGCCGCGACTGGATCCTGCATCACCTGCCGGACTATGTCGGGCGGGACAATTACCGGAACGTGCCGCATGCAGTTGCCGACAGCAAAATCGTGTCGGCGCCAGGCTCGGCTCCGGGAACCTTTGCCGTGGCATTCCTGGCCGCGCTGTTTCCCGAAAGGACCGAAACACTGACGCAGATGCGGACGATGTTCGCGCGGGAGCATGCAGCGGGATGAGATCCTCTCCTGACAACATGCTGTCAGGAGCCGCGTGCCATACTGCCATGAAATTGTACTGGAGCAGGACGATCATCAACGGCGAGGAACAGAACTATGCGACGCGCCGACAGGCTCTTTCAGATTGTCCAGCATTTGCGTGGCGGCCGACTGGTCACCGCGCAGAAGCTGGGCGCATGGCTCGAGGTATCCGAGCGCACCATCTATCGCGACATAGCCGATCTGCAGGCGACCGGGGTGCCGATCGAAGGCGAGGCCGGTGTCGGCTACATGATGCGGGAAGGCTTCGAACTACCGCCCCTGATGTTCACCCGTGACGAGATCGTGGCGCTGGTTGCGGGCGCACGCATGGTGCGCGCCTTCGGCGGAGCAGCCATGGCACGGGCGGCCGATGAAGCTCTGGTAAAGATCGGCGCTGTCTTGCCAGACAATGAGCGGGACCGCATCGCCCGCACCGAAATCCACACGCCGATGTGGGTGGTGAGCGACGAGGCTCGCGCCAATATCGATCTTATCGAGCGCGCCGTGGAGAAGCGTCAGGTGTTGACCATCGAATATCGCGACGAGGCCGGCCGCATCACCTCGAGGAACGTGCGGCCGCTCGGCCTCTGGTTCTGGGGCAAGGTGTGGACACTGGTTGCCTGGTGCGAGATGCGCAACGATTTCCGCGCCTTCCGCATCGACCGCATCGGATCGATCATAGCTTCCGGCCTCGTCTTCAAGCCGGAGCGGGGCAAGCAGCTCGCCGATTTCTACCGTGCCGTGGAGCGCAGCGAAGCCTACGGCATGGGGTCCACCGCCCGCGGCGCATAGGGTCACGGACGCTGAAGGGCCGATCAAAGAGTCGGCCTTCGCCGGTTGACAGCGCAAGCGCTCGTCGTTTAAGAGCCACGCACGAATTCGGCGCGCCTTGCGGCGCGCCTTTCTGGTTGGCCCGTAGGGGCACAAATTGACGGGCAGGACAATGAAGATCAAGAACTCGCTCAAGGCGCTCAAGGCGCGTCACCGCGAAAACCAGCTGGTTCGCCGCAAGGGCCGCGTTTACATCATCAACAAGTCCGATCCGCGCTACAAGGCGCGCCAGGGCTGATGGTGAGCCGCCGGCACGGCGGCTTGCACTCACGCACAATTCAGTTTGACGATCCGTTGGCAGGGACTAGAGTCCTTTCCATGCGGGTCGTTTTCGCTTTCTTCGCCGCCTTCCTGGCTTTCCCGACGCTGGTTGCCGCCGCGGCTGCGGCCCCGCCTGCAAGCAATGTCGTGCCCGGCGATTCCGTCTCGCGTGCCGAACGGCTGGACAAGCTGTTTTCAGAACTCAAGCGGGCGAGCAACCAGAACGCGGCAGGGCGGATCGCGAACAGCATCTCGCAAGTCTGGAACGATTCCGGCTCAGCCTCGATCGACCTGATGATGCTGTGGTCGGAGAAGGCCATGCGGGAACAGAAATTCGACGTGGCGCTGGATTTTCTGGATGAAGTGGTGACCTTGCGACCGGAGTTCGTTGAAGGCTGGAACAGACGCGCCACCGTGCATTTCATGATGAAGAACTTTGCGAAGTCGATGGCCGATATCGACAAGACGCTGCAGCTAGAGCCGCGCCACTTCGGCGCCCTTTCGGGGCTTGCACAGATCATGACCGAAACCGGCCGCAAGGAACAGGCGCTCAGCGCCTGGCTGCGGGTGCTCGATCTCTACCCCATGCTGCGCAATGCACAGGCGCAGGTGGCCGCTCTTTCCGAAGAACTCGCCGGCGAAAACATCTGACTGTTCCGGTATCGAGCTTTGTTCGATGTTCCTGGCGGGAACCGGTTCTCTTGCCGGCCGTTACCGGAAGCATCGAGGCGCGCTGCATGGAAAACCTTGTCGACGAGTTCGGCCATCCCACCCATATTCCCTTTCAGGTGAGCGCTGCGCGATTATTGCTGGCGGCCTTGTTTGGTGCGGCCATCGGCTTCGAGCGTGAATGGCGCAACCGACCCGCTGGGCTGCGCACGCACATTCTTGTCTGCGTTGCCGCGGCATGTTTTGCGTTGCTCACCATCGAGATCGTGCACGCGCCCATGTTCGCGGCGCCGCTGACGCATGAGGCTACCCGCTTCGACCCCATCCGGCTGATCGAGGCGGTGACTGCCGGCGTTGCCTTTCTCGCGGCAGGCGTGGTGATCTTCACTCGCGGCCAGGTACATGGCCTGACCACGGGTGCCGGCATGTGGCTGGCTGGCGCAATCGGCGTGGCCTGCGGACTCGGCCTGTGGCAGATTGCCTTGCTGGCGACGGTCATGGCGCTTCTCGTCCTGGGCCTGCTACAGGTCTTCGAAAGTCGGGCCGGCCTCAACGAGGGTGCGGATTTTGACATTTCCCGGAAAGAACGCAGGGACTCGCAAGAGGGCAGTTCTGCCGGGCACGACCGCCTTTCAGGATGAGGCCCTCTCCTGATGCCTGCCCGGGACGAGGCGGCCACGCCCCTATCATTGCCCGCGCGCGAAAACATTGGTATTGAGCCCGCATGGAAGAGCTTTTCGGCGACCCCGCCTACAAGAAGTTCGTGCTGCAGGACCGCAAGCGCCTGCCGGCACGTTTCTTTGCGCGTGTCTGCGGCGCACTGACCAGCCGACTCGGCTGATCCGCTTCCCCGCACCGGCGCTTGCCGGACCTTTTCCATCCTTACATCGACGGATTTACGCAAATGAGCGCACCGCGCACCCTCTACGACAAGATTTTCGACGACCACGTGGTTGACCGCCAGGAAGACGGAACCTGCCTTCTGTGGATCGACCGCCATCTCGTGCATGAGGTGACCAGCCCACAGGCTTTCGAAGGTCTGCGCATGGCCGGCCGCAAGGTCCGCCATCCGGAGAAGACGCTTGCCGTGGTCGACCACAACGTGCCGACCTCCCCGGACCGCGTGAACGGCATCAAGAACGAGGAGAGCCGCATCCAGGTCGAGGCCCTGGCGAAGAACGCGGCCGACTTCGGGGTCGAGTATTATTCCGAGAAGGACCGCCGCCAGGGCATCGTCCACATCATCGGGCCGGAACAGGGCTTCACCCTGCCCGGCATGACGATTGTCTGCGGCGACAGCCATACCTCGACCCACGGCGCTTTCGGCGCACTTGCCCATGGCATCGGGACTTCGGAGGTCGAGCATGTGCTCGCCACGCAGACGCTGATCCAGAAAAAGGCGAAGAACATGCTGGTGCGCGTCGACGGGCGGCTTCCCGAAGGCGTTACGGCCAAGGACATCATCTTGCCATCATCGGCGAGATCGGTACTGCGGGCGGCACCGGCTATGTCATCGAATATGCCGGCGAGGCGATCCGCTCGCTGTCCATGGAAGGCCGCATGACCGTGTGCAACATGTCCATCGAGGGTGGCGCGCGCGCCGGCATGATCGCGCCTGACGAGACCACCTTCGCCTATGTCAAGGACAAGCCGCGCGCGCCGAAGGGCGAGGCCTGGGATGCCGCGCTTTCCTACTGGAAAACGCTGAAGTCCGATGAAGGCGCCCATTTCGACAAGGTCGTGGTGCTGGACGCCGCCTCCCTTCCGCCGATCGTGACCTGGGGATCCTCGCCCGAGGATGTCGTGTCGGTCACCGGCGTGGTACCGGACCCGGATCAGATCGAGGACGAGAACAAGCGCAATTCCAAGAAGCGCGCCCTTGAATATATGGGGCTTCAACCGGGCACGAAGATCACCGACATCGAGCTCGACCGCGTCTTTATCGGCTCCTGCACCAATGGCCGCATCGAGGACCTGCGCGCAGCAGCCGCCGTCGCGAAGGGACGCAAGGTGCATCCGCGCGTGAGCGCCATGATCGTGCCGGGCTCAGGGCTCGTGAAGGCACAGGCCGAGGCGGAGGGACTGGACAGGATATTCATCGAGGCCGGCTTCGACTGGCGCGAACCAGGCTGCTCCATGTGCCTCGCCATGAACGACGACCGCCTGAGGCCGCATGAGCGCTGCGCCTCCACCTCGAACCGGAATTTCGAGGGCCGCCAAGGCTTCAAGGGACGTACCCATCTCGTCTCGCCGGCGATGGCCGCGGCCGCCGCAATTGCGGGCCATTTCGTCGATATTCGCGACTGGAAATAAGTTTTTCCGGGCAATGCGCAGACCAAAGCCCCGCCGCGCGGCGGGGCTTTGCACTTTGAGAACTCAAGGGCGGCGAACCAGTTCGTAGAAGCTGTCACGTCGGCCGGGCAGTTCCTCGGCCACGACCAGCGCCAGTTCATCAGCATCGAAGATCCTGAACCACTCGTCCCATTCCACCAGATCGTATCCACCCGCATTCGGCGGTCGCTCGGGTCGGTCCACGTCCTCATACGCCGCTTCCCCGAAAACGATACGCAGCATGGGTTGTGTGCCAGATTGTGGAGAAACATCCACGATGGCTGGATGCCCAGCGCGCCCGGCAGCCCAGTCCCGGATGGCTTCATGCTCGATCAACGTCACCGTGTTCGCCATTCCTGTCGCCTCCTGTTGCGACCGCAACGCCTTCTAGGGCCGCCGGTTCCCTGGGCGATCGCACTTCGCATCCATGTTTAACGCCTTGTTTGCGCCTGTTGTGTAGAAAAATTCCTGAAGAAAACAGACAGGCGGCGCCTTGGACACGGGCCTTCTCGTAGCCCTGCTCAATCCCGGAATCGCGACCGTCCTGGCGGCCGCGTTCCTTCTTCTTTTCCTGCATCAGAAAGATCGCCCCTATCTGGCGCTCCTATGCGCTGGCTACATCTGTTCGGCGCTGGGCTTCCTGCTGCAATATTTCATCCTTCCCATAGGCTTCCTGCCGACCAAGTTGATCTCGGCCATCGCCTTTTTGCTGGCGGTCTGCCTTATCGGAAACGCGCTTGTCGCCCGCCACCACCGCCCGCTTCCCTGGCGCGGAACGGCCGCAGCCGCGCTGGCCGGCCTGGGTGCCTATTGCTGGTTCATGTTCATGGTGCCCGACCTGACATGGCGCGTCCTGTCGCTGAACCTCGCATGCGGAGCGGTCTCCCTGCTGATCGGGTTCGAACTGAGGAGAATTCCCAAGGCCAACTTCATCGACCGGCTGCTCAATATCTTCGTTCTGCTGGCAGCGGCAAACTTGATCCTGCGTCCCCTGCTTGTCATCACCATCGACGGACCCTTCGCCGGCTATGACACCTTCTATGGCTCGACATACTGGACAACCATGGTCCTGTCGCATGCCCTGGTGTCGCTCATGCTCGCACTCACCTTGTTCACGGCGTCGGCATTCGACATCGTGTCGGCGCTTCGTTCCGATTCATACACCGACCCGCTGTCAGGCCTGTTCAATCGCCGCGGCTTTGAGGAGCAGAGTACGGAAGTGCTGGACCATTGCGCCAGGCTGGGCTTGCCCGCCTCGCTCATCCTTGCCGATCTCGACCATTTCAAATCCATCAATGACACGCATGGCCATGAAGCGGGCGACCGGGTGATCATGGACTTTGCCAGGCGTTTGCGCGAGGCAGCAGGAACCCGCGCCATAGCCGGCCGGCTGGGAGGCGAGGAATTCGCGGTGCTGCTGCCGCTGACCGATCTCGCCGGCGCTCGGCTTCTGGCCGAGGCTTTGCGCACGGCGTTTGCCGCCGCCACGATCGAGGGCCTGCCTGCCGGAACACGAACCACGGCAAGTTTCGGCGTTGCCGCCCGTTCAGGCGACGAGCCATTGGTTCCGCTCCTGCGGCGCGCGGACGACGCGCTCTACAAGGCCAAGCAGAGCGGTCGAGATGGCGTACGCGTCTCCTATGAAAGGCCCCCGGCGCCCGGGTCGACCACTGCGAATCTGGCCGGAACGAACCGGGGCTTCAGCGGCATGGGCTGAGTTCAGGCATCTCGCCATCTGAAAGGCCGTACATGTAGCTTCGGCCTTTGACGAAAACCGGCGGGCGATAGCAGTCGCGCTGAACCCTACCGACAGATTCCTCGTAATATTCGACGTGAGGGTGAAGCTCGCCCGCCGCCAGATAGCCGGCCATCTTCTTCGCCAACGCACCCTCCCCGACCACGATGCGCTTGTAACCTGCAGCGCTTTCGATGACGAGATTGCCGAACGAATCCGCATAGACCCGATCCCGCGACCGCGCTTCGGCGGGAATGGTCACGATTGCCGTCCAGCCGGCAAGCAGAACGACCGAGGTGAAAAGTCGGAACTGTGAACGCATGGCGCGTCTCCCTGGGCAGCGATTCGTGCCTCCTGTCCGATACGTTAACCTTTTCTTAACCATTGTTAAGAGCTTTGGATGGCTCCATACCGTTCACTCGCGGATATGGTTAACGCGCCCGTTCTGGTGCGCTCGAACATTCATCACGGAACGCCATACCCCTTGATCCCGGCGAACGGGGGCCTGTACTGTCAGCGTGGGAGAATCACCATATGGCGTTACGCCGAACATTTCGGGTGGCGCCTGTCCTTGCCCTGGCGCTCAGCACGGCAGCCTGCGTCGCCCAGCCTGGCCGCCCCACACACGGGCCCGGTGGCGGTCCGGTCACCGGCGCGGAGAGCAACAGCACCCCGCAGCCTCGCTCCGCGCGATATGGCTGCGCGGACGGCAGCACCATTACGATAGAGAATTTCGGCAGTTCCATCCGCCTGAGGGATGCCGAAGGCGCGGAGGCAAGCCTGCCGGCCTCGCCACCCAACCAGAGCAGCCGATTTGGCGTCGAGCATGACGCGGTCGTCATTGACGGGCGCGAAGCGCTCATCATGACCGGAGGGCGCGCTCCGCTCAGCTGCAGGCGTTGAGCCGGCAAATCTCCGCAAAGGGCCTCGATCAAAACGATTGAACCCGCGTGATCGATTAAATCAGACTAAATGACGTTGCCGAAACGGTTTTCCGGCTTTGACGCGGTGCGAAAAGAGGGCTAGAAAACCCGCGTCCAATGTCGCCTTCGGAAATCCGCATGCCGTTTTCCGCCTTGGCGCGGAAAAGGACGCCACTACTGGGGGAGCCATGAGCCATTCACCAGCCACCCGAGGTCCGGCGCTGCGCGCAAGACCGCTTTCGCCTCACCTCACCATCTATCGCTGGCCCATCACCATGACGATGTCGATCATGCATCGCATCACGGGCGGTGCGCTCTATGTCGGCGCTGTTCTCGTGGTGTGGTGGCTGGTTGCGGCAGCCACATCCGAGAGTCAGTTCGGCCTTATCGACTGGCTGGTCCGTTCGTGGTTCGGCAAGCTGGTGCTGTTCGGCTACACCTGGGCGATGTTCCACCACATGCTGGGCGGTCTCCGGCATCTGATATGGGATACCGGCGCCGGGATGGACAAGGCCGGCGCATCGAAGCTGGCCTGGGCCACCATTGTCGGGTCCGTACTGCTGACACTGCTCGTCTGGGCAGTCTACATGGCCATTGCGTGAGGCTGACATGAGCGACATGAGAACACCTCTTGCCAGGGTGCGCGGGCTTGGCGCCGCACGCGAGGGCACAGGACAGTTCTGGCGCATCCGGCTTTCATCCGTTGCCCTCATACCGCTGTCCCTGTTTGTCATCGGCTGGATACTGTCCCTGAAGGGAGCTTCCTATGACGAGGTCCGCGCCTCGCTCTCGCAGCCGGTCGTCACGCTGATCGTCGCGCTCTTCATTGTGGTGAGCCTCGACCACATGCGGCTCGGCATGAAGGAAATCATAGAAGACTACGCACATGCCGAGGGCGGCCGGCTGACGCTCCTTGTCCTCAACACGTTCTTTACAGTAGCACTCGGCGTCGTGTCGCTCTTCGCGCTCGCCAGGCTGGCATTCGGAGGTTGAGCATGGCCGGGCAGGAGAAAAAGGCGGGGCCCGCCTACACCTATGTCGACCACAAGTTCGACGTCGTCGTCGTGGGCGCCGGCGGCGCGGGGCTGCGAGCCACGCTCGGCATGGCCGAGCAGGGCCTGCGCACCGCCTGCATCACCAAGGTGTTCCCCACCCGCTCGCACACGGTCGCCGCGCAAGGCGGCATTGCAGCCTCGCTGCAGAACATGGGCCCCGACTCCTGGCAGTGGCATCTGTATGACACGGTCAAGGGCTCCGACTGGCTGGGCGATGTCGACGCCATGGAATACATGGTGCGCCACGCGCCGGAAGCCGTCTACGAGCTCGAGCACTATGGCGTTCCCTTTTCCCGCACCGAGGAGGGAAAGATCTATCAGCGGCCGTTCGGCGGCCACATGATGAACTTCGGCGACGGTCCGCCGGTGCAGCGCACCTGCGCGGCGGCCGACCGCACCGGCCATGCCATATTGCACACGCTCTACGGCCAGTCGCTGAAGCACAAGGCGCAGTTCTTCATCGAATATTTCGCGCTCGACCTCATCATGGAGCCGGACGGCACCTGCACCGGCGTGGTCGCCTGGAACCTCGATGACGGCACCATTCACCGCTTCTCGGCCAAGATGGTCGTGCTGGCGACCGGCGGCTATGGCCGCGCCTATTTCTCGTGCACCTCGGCCCACACCTGTACCGGTGACGGCGGCGGCATGGTGGCACGTGCGGGCCTGCCCCTGCAGGACATGGAATTCGTCCAGTTCCACCCGACGGGCATCTATGGCGCGGGCTGCCTCATCACTGAGGGCGCGCGCGGCGAAGGTGGCTATCTCGTCAATTCCGAGGGCGAGCGCTTCATGGAGCGTTACGCGCCCTCGGCGAAGGATCTCGCCTCTCGCGACGTGGTCTCGCGCTGCATGACGCTGGAAATCCGCGAGGGGAGAGGAGTCGGCAAGAACAAGGATCACATCTACCTGCATCTCGATCACCTCGACCCCGCCGTGCTGCATGAGCGCCTGCCGGGCATTTCCGAGTCGGCGAGGATTTTTGCCGGTGTGGACGTGACTAAGGAGCCGATCCCGGTGCTGCCCACGGTCCACTACAATATGGGCGGCATCCCTACCAACTACTGGGGCGAGGCGCTGAACCCGACGCCGGACAGTCCCGACCGGGTCACGCCCGGTCTGATGGCGGTGGGCGAAGCCGGCTGCGCCTCGGTCCATGGCGCCAACAGGCTCGGCTCCAACTCGCTGATCGACCTGGTCGTGTTCGGCCGGGCCGCGGCGATCCGCGCCGGCCAGGTGGTCGACCGCAACGCGCCGGTTCCCTCGCCCAATAAGGCCTGCCTCGAAAAGATCATGGATCGTTTCGACCGGCTGCGCCACGCCAACGGCCCTCAGCCCACGGCCGTGCTGCGTGAAAAAATGCAGCGCGCCATGCAGGAGGATGCGGCGGTGTTCCGCACCCAGGAGACTCTCGAGGCCGGATGCAGGCGCATCACTCAGATCTGGGGCGAGTTGAAGGACCTGCGGGTGACAGACCGCTCGATGATCTGGAATTCCGATCTGGTGGAGACGCTGGAACTGGAAAATCTGATGGCCAACGCCATAGCCACCGTCCACAGCGCCGAGGCGCGCAAGGAGAGCCGCGGCGCGCATGCGCGCGAGGACTTCACGGAGCGCGACGATGTCAACTGGCGCAAGCATACCCTGGCGCACGTGAGCGCTGACGGCAGGGTAACGCTCTCTTATCGTCCGGTGCACACCGAAACGATGCTTCCTGTCTCGGAAGGCGGCATCGACCCGGCCAAGATCGCGCCCAAGGCGCGGGTGTATTGAGGATCGCAGAATGGTCGAACTCGCTCTCCCCAAGAACTCCCAGATCAGGCAGGGCAAGACCTGGCCAAAACCGGAAGGCGCGACGAACCTTCGGGAATATCGCATCTATCGCTGGTCGCCGGACGATGGCGAGAACCCGCGCGTCGACACCTATTTTGTCGACATGGACGATTGCGGGCCGATGGTTCTGGACGCGCTCCTGTGGATCAAGAACAAGATCGATCCCACGCTGACGCTGCGCCGTTCCTGCCGCGAGGGCATATGCGGCTCCTGCGCCATGAACATCGACGGCACCAATACGCTGGCATGCACCAAGCTGTCTCTTATACAAATCAGACGCTGCCGCCGAAAAGAGAGGAGGGGATTGAGGGTGGCAAGGCCTTATTAAAATAAGACCATTTTTAATCTCTACATATAGGACCGAAGATATAAGAA
>QGUU01000398.1 GCA_003242525.1 Pseudomonadota bacterium
CTGCTGGGCGCTGAAAACATTCTTGGCAAGCTCCGCAGCCCATCCCGACTGAACGCCTAGGACGGCAAAGAAGACCATCGCCGCAATCTCTGCGCGTGCGCCGCCGACAAGAAATCGCATCATCGTCCTTTCCGTACCCCCGCAGCCAACTTCAGGCGTGTCGGTTACCGGATTCTTAAGATCGCCCTTCCCAACTGCCTCACCAACGCTTCATCGGGCTGCGCGCTTCGCCCCCGGCCCAATCGCCCTCCTGCCACATGGCAGCGAGCGCGGCGCGGTAGTCGGGGAAGCGGAAGCGATAGCCGACTCGCTTGATCGCCGCATTGGAAACACGCTTGTTCTCGCCATAGAAAGAGCGCGCCATGGGCGAAAGTTGGGCGGTCTCAAAAGGAATTTCCGATGGCGGCTCGACCTTCATAAGCCCTGCGGCGTAAGCGACGACATCCTGTGGCGGCGAGGGCAGGTCGTCCGTCACGTTGAAAATGCCGCCCATGTCGCGTTCCGCCAAATGCCAGAGCGCCCCTGCAATATCAGCGACATGGATGCGGTTGAATACCTGGCCCGGCTTGACCAGCCGCCTTGCGGTGCCATTGGCCAGGTTGACGAAGGCGTTGCGGCCCGGCCCATAGATTCCCGAAAGCCTGAGAACAGCGACGGGAACATTCCGCCGCGCCCCCGTTTCCACCCAGTCTCGCTCGGCCTCGACCCGCAGGCGTGATCGATGGGAGACCGGCCTGCATTCGGAAGTCTCGTCCACCCAGCCGCCGCCGTGGTCGCCATAGACGCCGACGGTGGAAAGATAGCCGATCCAGCGCAGCGCCGGCATGCGCTGCAGGATTTCCGAACGGGCGACCCCGAGAACCGGATCGCCGGCCTCGCCCGGTGCGGTGGATACAACCAGATGCGTCGTCGATGCCAGCGCCGCCGCTATGTCGTCCGTCACTGCGCCATCGAAAAGGTATGGCTCGATGCCAGCCTGCCGCAGCGAATCGAACTTCTCCAGTGACCGGGTCGTGCCGGCGATCGCCGAGCCGCCCGTATTGGCGCGCGCAAAGGCCTTGCAGGAATATCCCGCGCCGAAGATGAAGAATTTTCTTGCAGCCCCGTTCATGCCGGCGTCTCCAGGCTCGTATCCATGGCTGCGCGCCATTCCTGCTGCACGGTTTCGTCGGCTTCCTGATGCAGGCTGCGGCGTGCGAGCAGGATAAATTCGGGTTTCGGCAGAAGCTGCGAAAGCGCCCAGACGGCCGCGCCCCGCACCAGCGGCGAGGGATCGGCAAGCAGGGGCCTGACCGCCTCGACCAAGGCGGACTCGCCGGAATTGCCTGCGGCGACCAGCACGTTGCGGATGAACCGGTCGCGGCCGATGCGCTTGATGGGCGAGCCGGAAAACAGGGTACGGAAGGCCGCGTCATCCAGCGTCAGCAGGTCGGCCAGCCTGGGGGAGCGCAGTTCCTCCCGCGCGAAAAACCTGGCTTCCGTAGCGACCCGGGCGAACTTGTTCCACGGGCAGACCGCCAGGCAGTCGTCGCAGCCATAGATGCGGTTGCCTATCGCGCGGCGGAACTCGTGCGGGATCGGCCCCTTGTTCTCAATGGTCAGATAGGAGATGCAGCGGCGGGCATCGAGCCGGTAAGGGGCGGGAAAGGCGTTGGTAGGGCATGCATCCAGGCAGGCGCGACAGGAGCCGCAATGGTCTTCCTCGCGACTGTCCGGTTCCAGTTCGGCAGTGGTGAAGATCGAACCCAGAAACAACCAGGAGCCATGGCTGCGGCTGACCAGATTGGTATGCTTGCCTTGCCAGCCCAGCCCGGCCGCCTCGGCCAGGGGCTTCTCCATCACCGGCGCGGTATCGACGAAAACCTTCACGTCCCCTCCCGCGCGGGAGACGATCTTGCCGGCAATCTCCTTCATGCGCCCCTTCATCACGTCGTGATAGTCGCGGTTGCGCGCGTAAACCGAGATCGCACCGCGATCGGTCCTGTCCATCAGGGCCAGCGGATCGCAGTCCGGACCGTAGTTCATCGCCAGCATGATGACGGAGCGCACTTCGGGCCAGAGCGTCGAGGGATCTGCCCGGCGGGCCATTGTCTCCTCCATCCAGCCCATCGAGCCGTGGAAACCTTGGGCTACGAACCGTTTCAGACGCTCCGGCGCCAGTGGAATCGCGTCGGGCCGGGTGACACCGACGAGATCGAAGCCCGCCTTCCGCGCCTCGCGGTCAATAAATTCACGCAGGCGCTTCGGGTCAGAAATCAAGGTCCGCATAGTGAGACACCGGGGCCAGGCCACGCACCCGGTCTGCCAGCAGCGGCCGGAAAGAGGGGCGCGATTTCAGGCGCGTGTACCATTCGCGTGCCGCAGCATGTTCCTCCCAGCGGATTTCACCCAGATAGTCGAGCACGGAAAGCGTGGCGGCGGCGGCGAGGTCAGCATAGGTCAGCCGATCCCCGGCCAACCAGTGGCGGGTGCCGGCCAGCCAGTTGGTGTATTTCATATGCTGCCGTATATTGGCACGCGCAACGCGAATGGCGGTCGAATCCGGCGAGCCTCCTCCTGCCTCCTGCGGCATGTCGGGCTTCAATACCCTTTCCCGCACCAGATGCTTGGTCACCTCGCTTTCGGCCTTGACCAGATACCACTCGACCAGGCGGCGGATTTCGGCGCGCTCCATTGCTCCTTCGACGAAAAGACGCTTGTCGCGCTTCAGGACCCCACGGGTTTCATCCAGATATTCCGCAATCACCGCGGCGCCGACGATCGGCACGTCGCCTTCGGCAAGCAGGATCGGCAGCGTACCCGCGGGGTTGAGCGCAAGAAACTCCTTGCGCCGGGTCCACGGTTTTTCCTCTATCAGAGCCAGTTCCTCGCCATACTCGCCGAAGGCGAGGCGAACGAACCGGCAGGAGGCGAACATGGGATGATGGAAAAGCGTCAACATGATACCGCTACGGAAAAGCTCTGGCGAATCGCCGGCCGTATCGATAAACCATGGCCGCGACAATGGGGGACCGGCAAGGATCGAGCTTCCTATAGGACCGCTCCCTCGCCATGACAAGCAAGGCCTGCCAAGCCAGAAGGTGAGACTGCCAGTTGGACACGCTGATCGAGGCGCTACTGCTCGGCCTGCTTGAGGGCCTCACCGAATTCCTTCCTGTATCCTCGACCGGCCATATCCTGCTGCCGGGGCATTTCCTTGGGTTCGTTTCAACGGGCAGGGGGTCTCGGGGCCGGTCCCAGCCGCGCGCCACCTAGGCACTTCGAAGGCGTCTGCCCCCC
>QGUU01000399.1 GCA_003242525.1 Pseudomonadota bacterium
TCCGCGGCTTCGAATACAACGGTATCGGTCCCGTTGCTGATGCTGGTGGTGGCGATTTCGATCACGTCGGCGGCACGACCTATTTCCATGCCTCGGCGGAGGCGCAGTTCCCGCTGCCGCTGGTGCCGGAAAGCCTCGGGCTGCGCGGCGCGGTCTTTGCGGATGCTGCCACGCTTTACGGGTCGGAGCTTAATCCCGGCGATCTGGTTGCGGGTTCGGACGACATGAAGTGGCGCGCCTCCGTTGGTATCGGCCTGTTGTGGGCTTCGCCCTTCGGCCCGCTGCGGATCGACTATGCGGTCCCGGTTGCGAAGGAAGACACCGACGACACGCAGGAATTCAACTTCGGCATATCGACCCGCTTCTGATAACGGGCGATGCCGTTTCCGGACCTTTCGGCCCGGAAACGGCAATCCGACCAGACTGGACCTTGTTCTGGCATGACCGAACCGGTGTTTTTCGTCCCTTCCCGCCGGTTTACGGTGGCTGAAGTTGCGGATTTGACCGGATCGACGATTGCCAATCCAGCCTATTCCGACACATCCATCGAAACCATAGCTGCCGCGGGCGACAGCAACGAGAAGGCGCTCGTCTTCGTCGAGGGCAAGCGCAATGTCGGCCTGATGGCGAAGCTGCGGGCCGCTGCCGTGCTTTGCCCGCCGGAATTTGCCGACAAGGCGCCTCCGGGCATCGCCGTTCTGACCAATCCGCGGCCCCAGCAGGCTTTCGCGATGGTCGGCCGCCTGCTTTTTCCGGCAGCCGCCACGCCCGAGCCGGTCACGTCGGAAAGGGGCATCTCGCCTCACGCCTTCGTGGACCCGACCGCGCAGGTGGAGGAAGGCGCGATCATCGAGGCCGGCGCGGTCATCGGACCGCAGGCTGGCATAGGCAGGGGCACGGTTATTGCGCCCAATGCCGTTGTGGGCCGCGGCTGCCAGATTGGCCGCGACTCCTATGTCGGCCCGGGCGCCAGCGTCCAGTATGCTCTTATTGGCAACCGCGTTGTCATCCACGGAGGCGCGAGGATCGGCCAGGACGGGTTTGGCTTTGTCAGCGGGGCCAAGGGGCCGGAGCGCATTCCCCAGATCGGTCGCGTGGTCATCCAGGACGATGTCGAGATCGGCTCCAATACCACGGTGGATCGCGGCGCGATGGCCGACACGGTGATCGGGGAGGGCACCAAGATCGACAATCTGGTGCAGATCGCCCACAATGTCCGCATTGGCCGGGGCTGCGTGATTGCGGGCCATTGCGGCATATCGGGTTCGGTCACGCTTGGGGATTTCGTGATGCTGGGCGGGCGCGTCGGCATTGCCGACCATATCACGGTCGGCGACCGGGTTCAGGTGGCTGCATCTTCCGGCCTGATGTATGACATCCCGGCCGGCGAGCGCTGGGCCGGCATGCCGGCGCAGCCCATGCGCGACTTTTTCCGGGAATTGTCGGCCATACGCAATTTCACCAAGCACGGCAGGGGAGACAAGAATGGCTGAGGAAGCCAGCTCGACGCTTGAGGCGGTCGATATATTGGGGTTGATGAAGCTTCTGCCGCATCGCTACCCCTTCCTGATGATCGACCGCATCGTGGAAATCGACGGCGACAATTCGGCTGTAGGCGTGAAGAACGTCACCATGAACGAGCCGCATTTTCTCGGCCATTTTCCCGAACAGCCGGTGATGCCGGGGGTGCTGATCGTCGAGGCCATGGCGCAGACGGCAGGCGCGATATGCATTCGCGCCGCTGGCGTGGGCAAACCCTCGCTGGTTTATTTCCTGACCATAGACGGCGCCAAGTTCCGCAAGCCCGTCGTGCCCGGAGATCAGTTGCGTATTCATGTAAAAAAGCTCAAGAAGCGCGGGAATCTCCTGAAGTTCGCCTGCGAGGCCATGGTCGATGGATCAAAGGTCGCCGAAGCGGAGATCCAGGCGATGATGGTCGACAACGGTTGATACCGGGCATTCATGAGCACAGAGACATTCATTCACCCCCTGGCCGCCGTCGAGCCGGGAGCGCAGATCGGGACGGGGGTGCGGATCGGGCCGTTCTGCCATGTCTCGGCCGAAGCCGTCATTGGCGATGGCGTCGAGTTGGTCAGCCATGTCTCGGTGCTCAACGCGACGACGATCGGTGCTGGCACGAAAGTTTATCCGATGGCCATCCTCGGCGGCCCGCCGCAGAATACCCGCCACAAGGGCGGCCGCACCACGCTTACGATCGGCAGCAACTGCACCATCCGCGAAGGCGTGACCATGCATGTGGGCACGGATACGAGCCGGGGCGCCACGGTTGTCGGAGACAATGGCTATTTCCTCGCCTACGCACATATCGCACATGACTGCATTGTCGGCAGCAACGTGACCTTTGCCAATGGCGCCACGCTTGGCGGTCACTGCGAGGTGGGCGACAATGTCAACATAGGCGGGCTGACGGCCGTGCACCAGTTCGTGCGCATTGGCGACAACGCCTTCCTCGGCGGTTGTTCGGCTGTTGTCGGCGATGTCATTCCCTACGCCATCGCCATGGGAAACCGCGCCAGCCTGCGCGGCCTCAACATAGTGGGGCTGAAGCGTTCCGGCTTTCCCCGCGCGGAAATCCACCAGTTGCGCCGCGCCTATCGGATGATCTTCGACCGCTCGCGCACCGTTGCCGAGAATGTCGAGCTGGCCCGCGTCGAATTTTCGGAATCGCCCGCAGCCATGAAGATCATTGATTTCATTTCCAGCCGCGGCAAGCGACACTTTGCTGTACCGGCGCTGAAAAGCGAGACCGATGACAACGGCGATGACGGGGACTGATACCGGTCTTCCTCTCCCGTCCGGGTCGAGGGTCGGTATCGTCGCAGGCGGGGGCAGGCTACCCGCCGAGGTCGCGGACAAGCTCAGGAGCCGCGGCCACGATCCCTTTGTCGTTGTTGCGGAGGGTGAGACCGACCCCGCGGGCGAGTTGGAAAAGCACGATCATGTCTCCCTGCCGCTTGAGCGCTTCGGTTCGCTCGTTCCTGTGCTGAAACGTCATCGCGTCAGCCATCTGGTGCTGGCCGGGGAAATCAAGCGCAGGCCGAAGCTCACCCGGCTTCGCCCGAGTGCCGGGCTTCTTGCCATGCTGCCGTCCCTGGCGGCGCTGCTTGCGCGCGGCGACGACGGCCTGCTCCGGGGCGTGGTCCGGTATATAGAAAAGCGCGGCATCAAGGTGGTCGGCGCACACGAGATCGTTCCCGAACTGCTCGCCGACGAGGGGTTGATGACCGCGGCTTCGCCAACTGGGTCGGACTGGCGCG
>QGUU01000400.1 GCA_003242525.1 Pseudomonadota bacterium
TATCGATATCCCGGTTCCGGGCGGCGATACCGTCACTCTCGACCTCTCCCAGGTTACGCAGCTCGATGCGGGCTTCCAGGTCCAGAACGCCTATGTGGACGGAAGCCCGCCGAGCACCGTCGAGAGCATCAAGATCAGCGACGACGGCATTGTCTACGCACAGTATGAAGACGGCTCCTTCAAGCCCCTCTACCGGATTCCGCTCGCGAATGTGGCAAGCCCGGATCAATTGCAGGTGCTCTCGGGCAACATCTTCACCGAGTCGCCCACGTCCGGTGCGGTCCGAATCGGTTTCGCCGGCGCGACTGGCTTCGGCAGCATCGTCTCCGGCGCACTGGAAAGCTCCAATGTCGATATCGCCGAGGAGCTTACGAACATGATCGAGTCGCAGCGCAACTACACAGCGAACTCGAAGGTGTTCCAGACCGGATCGGACCTGATGGAACTCCTGGTCAATCTGAAGCGGTAACGGGCAGGAACGTCAAAAGGATCGGAAAACAGGGATATGTCGCTGACCTCCGCGTTGAGCATCGCACAATCGGCACTGTTCAATACCTCGCGCCAGACAAGCATCGTCTCGCGCAACGTGTCGGAGGCTTCCAATCCCGATTACGCAAGACGTTCGGCCGTCCTGTCCAGCATGGCGCCTGGCGCCCGCATCGCTGAAATCCGCCGAGCGACCAATGCCGTCCTTTTCCGGCAGAACCTCGCCGCCATTTCAGGCGCCGAAGCGCAGTCGGTGCTTACCGAGCGACTTGATACCCTGCGCCTCAGGGTGAACGGCGCAGACAACGCGGCCTCGCCCGCAGCCGCTCTCGGCGCGCTTCAGGAAGCGCTTCAGGCCTATGCCGCCACGCCGTCAAACCGGGCCCTGGCCGCGGCGGCGGTCGAGGCCGCGCGTGGCATGGTTCGCTCCCTCAACGAGGGCGCGGCAGCGGTCCAGTCCTTCAGGGCCGAGGTGGATCGGGACATCGCGGCGGCGGTGAACGATCTCAACCGGCTGCTTGGCGAGTTCGAGACCGCCAACCGGCAGGTCGTGGCGGGCACGCGCACCGGTCAGGACGTATCCGACGCCCTCGACAGGCGTGACGCGTTGCTGAAGCAGATTTCCGCGATCGTCCCGGTGTCGGTCATCACGCGGGCTGACAACGACGTGATCCTGACCACCGCAGACGGCGTGACGCTTTTTGAAACCGTGCCGCGTCCCGTCGCCTTTGCTGCAACTCCTGTCTATGCAGCAGGCACGGTGGGCAACCCCGTCTTCATCGATGGCGTGCCGCTTGCACCGGGCCAGGGCGGCAACACGAGCGCGATGGGAAGCCTCGCCGCGCTCCTGCAGTTGCGCGACGACGTGGCAGTCACCATGCAGCGTCAGCTCGACGAGATCGCACGCGGCGTCATCATGGCCTTCGCCGAGCCTCCCTCTGGCGCCGCGTCGACGGGGCTGTTCGTATGGACGGAAGAGGACGGCACGCCGCATACGGACCTGCCGGCGGCTGGCGGCATTGTTGACGGGCTTGCCGGCAGAATCGAGCTCAGTTCGGTGGTCGTCAGCAACCCGGAGCGGCTGCGCGACGGGATTTCCTACACCTTCAACACCGACGGTTCGGCGTCCTACTCCGAGCTTCTTCACAGCTTCCTCGACAAGCTTGACGAACCCTTCTCATTCCACGCCGAGGCGGGGCTGGACGACACTGCAAGCCTGTCCGCCTTCACGGCCCAATCGATCGGATGGCTGGAGGGCTTGCGCCAGAATGCCGCCGGCGGCCTGGAGGCCAAAGGCGGCCCCGCGGGCCCAACGGGGGAAACCCCTGGGAACGCCACGGGGGGCAAAAACGACGAGGAAATGGCGCTCCTTCTGGAACTGGAGCGCGCCTACGAGGCATCTGCCCGGATCATACGCGTGGTGGATGAAATGCTGTCCAGATTGATGGAGGTAGCCGGCCGTCCATGAAGACCTCTTTCGTATCGAGCAGCACCGTCTCGCATGCCCTTCGCCATCAGGTGATGCGCATGCAGACGGAAATCACCAAGGCCCAGCGGGAGCTGGCGACCGGCAAGGTCGCCGATACCGGCCTAGCTCTGGGCGCACGTTCAGGCATCAGCTACTCCATTTCGCGAGACATTGCGCGGCTGGAAAGCCTGCTCGACTCCAACGGCCTGGCGAGCGAGCGGCTCGCCGCAACCCAGCATGGGCTGCAGCATATTGGCGAACTTGCCCAAGAGATGTTGGCTACGCTTACGGGCGCCGTTTCCAACCCCGAACATACGGCGGTGATCCGCGCCGCTGCGGAAAACACCCTGGCCGCCATGACGAGCGTGCTCAATACGAGCCTCAACGGGGAATATCTCTTTGCCGGCATCAACACGGATGTCCGGCCGTTCGAGGATTTCTCCGACCCCGCATCGCCTGCAAAGCAGGCGTTCGATGAGTTCTTCGAAGACTATTTCGGCTTTCCGAATGGCGATGACCAGGCTGCCCAGATTACCGGCGATGAGATGAAAGCGTTTCTTCAGGAGCTGGAAGCCAGCTTCCTGAACGACGGCTGGCATGGCGTATGGTCCCATGCCTCCGACCAGAAGATCACCACACGGATCACGCTCAACGAAAACGCCGAGACATCCGCGACCGCCAACAACAACGGATTCCGCAGGCTGGCAATGGTGGGAGCCGCCCTTTCGGATCTTCTGCGCATGCCGCTCAGCGAGAGCGCCCGCAAGGCACTCTACGAGCATTCGATCAGGGTCGTGAGCCAGGCGATCGCCGATGTGGGGCAGCTTCAGTCCGAAGTGGGTCTGGTCGAGAACCGGATTTCACAGGCCAGCGAGCGGGTCTCCGCGCAGATCGATCTTTTCAAATCCATGGTCGGCGGCATGGAGAATGTCGATCCCTACGAGGCGGCCACGCGGGTCAACGAGCTGCTGACACAGATCGAAACGGCTTACGCGCTAACCGCGCGCATCCAGCAGCTCAGCCTCCTGCGGCACCTGCCATAGCGAGCGAAACGGGATCCCATGTACCAGTTTTCCTATGAGGAGATTCAGGCCGATTCGATCGCTGACGCAAAGGACCGCGAACGTCAGGTTCTCTCGCGTTCGATCGAGCTTCTGCGCGCGGCGCGGGAAGCGGGGCCCAACTCGCACGAGGCGATCGAGGCCATCCTGTTCATGAACCGCCTCTGGACCTCCTTCCTTGAGGATCTGGCCAGCAGCGACAATGAGCTGCCCGCGGAACTTCGCGCCAATCTGATCTCCATCGGAATCT
>QGUU01000401.1 GCA_003242525.1 Pseudomonadota bacterium
CGGCCCACCTGGGGGGCACGTTTGCCCCCAACTTGGGGGTGCCTCGAATTAACCCGGGGCCTTTGCCCTTTGGGCGGCCGATATCATGGCGCCCACCTTGGTGGCATCGTCCAGCGGGTCGCCTACCTTCACCTTGGCGGCGAGTGCCCGCGCCGCAGCAAGAAAATCGTCGGCAATGTCCTTGTGGACGATCAGGCGGGAGCCTGCATTGCAACATTCGCCGGCGTTGAAAAAGCCGCCGAACACGGCTGCATCCGCCGCCGCTTCGAGATCCGCATCGGGAAAGACGATCTGGCCGTTCTTGCCGCCAAGTTCCATCGACACCTTTTTGAGCGACTGCGCAGCCGCGGCCATGGTCAGCTTGCCCACGCGGGTGGAACCTGTGAAGGACACCATCTCGACCAGCGGATGGGCAACCATGGCGGAGCCGACGTCGGCGCCGAACCCGGCCAGTATGTTGACGACACCTTCCGGCAGGCCGGCCTCCAGCAGCAGGTCGCCGAGCAGGAAGGTGGATGCAGAGGTCATCTCGGAAGGCTTCACTACAGCCGTGCAGCCGGCCGCGAGCGCAAAGGGCAGCTTCTGGCTGATGATGAGGAAGGGAAAATTCCAGGGAGTGATGATGGAAACGACGCCGACGGGCTCGCGGACCACCACGCCCAGCATGTCCTGCCCGAGATTGGCATAGGATTCGCCCGAAAGCGTGCGTGCGAGGGCGGCGGCATAGCGCCATATGTCGACGCTGCCTGCGATCTCCCCGCGCGCCTGGGCGATAGGCTTGCCCGACTCCAGCGCGTCGAGGCGGGCAATTTCCTCCGCCCGGGCTTCAATGAGGTCAGCGGTCCTGAGCAGCACGGAGGCCCGCTCGGATCCTTTCATGCGCGGCCAGGGTCCTTTCTCGAATGCCTCATGGGCGGCCTGCGCTGCAGCCTCGACATCCGCTTCCCCCGCCTGCGCGTAGCGCGAAACGACGAAGCCGTGACCGGGGGAGCGGCGTTCCAGTTCGCGGCCGTCTCGTGCATCAACATGTTTTCCGCCGATCAGCAGCCGGTAGGTCTTCGGCTTTGCCGAAGCTTCCGGGGGCATGGCGATCTGGAGTGGCGCGTTCATGAGAGTCTCGATTCCGTTCGTCGCTTCAGGATCTTGAGAATTCAGGGGCGCTTTTTTCCCTGAAGGCCGCTACGCCTGCCTTCAAGTCGGCCGTCAACGCGATGAATCCGCTTGCCAGGGCCTCGGTCGCAGCGCCCGCTTCCTCGCCCTCGGCGATGGCGATCATCAGTTTCGTCGCCTCGCTGGCCAGTGGACCGCGGCCGGCGATCTTTCCGGCCCAGGCCTTCGCCTCTGCCAGGGCCTGGCCGGTTTCCACGACCCGGTCCACAATGCCCAGGGGCAAGGCCTCGGGCGCCGTGAAAATCTCGCCGCCCAGCGCCATCCGGCGCACCGCCTGTGCACCGAAGCGGCGCACGGCCCGCTGGGTTGCCGACCATCCGGGGACCACCCCAATGGAGGTTTCAGGCAGCCCAAGCTTAACCTGGCGCTCGGCCACCCGGAAGTCGCAGGCCGCGGCAAGCTCCAGCCCCCCGCCCAGCGCGTGGCCTGACAGCACAGCAATGGTGGGCTGGCGAAGCCGGGCGAGGCGATCGAAGACGCGATGGCCGTAGCGCACCCAGCGATGCTGGAAGTCTGCCGCGCTCAGGGCCGACCATGCCTCGACATCGCCGCCGGCGCAAAAGCCCTTGCCCTCGCCGGCCAGCAGCACCACGCGCACCTCATCGGCGCCTTCCGCTTCGTCCAGCCTTGATTCCAGCGCGCGCAGCATGGGAATGTCGAGCGCGTTGAACTTTTCCGGGCGCCTTAGCGTCACGATGCCGATTGCGGCTTCCTTTTCGAAGGTGACCAGGCCCTGGTCAGTCATGGCAGCCTCCGATGGTGGCGCCACCGTCCAGCTTCAGGCCCATGGGCCCTTCGCGGAAAAGGGCGGCAGGCATGGTTTTCAGGGCGGGCGACACGGCCAGCGGAATTTCCGCCTGGCCAAAAATGTCGCGTTCGAGGTCAATGCCCGGCGCAATCTCGGTGACCATCAGGCCGTCCGGCGTCAGCTTCATCACGCAACGCTCGGTGACATAGGTAATGTCCTGGCCTTGGGCCACTGCGCGGCGGCCGGAGAAAGTGACGTGCTCGACCTCTCCCACCACCTTCTTGACCTTTCCTTCCCGATCGATGCGCACGGCGCCGTCGGCAACCGACAACTTGGCACCGGCGTTGAAGAAGCCGGAAAAGACTATCTTCCTGGCGCGCGCGGTGATGTCCACGAACCCTCCGCAGCCGGCCGTCACATGTGGCCGCACGGAAAGCCTCGAGACGTTTACCGAACCGTTGCGGTCGATCTGCAGGAAAGAAAGCAGCGAGGCATCGAAGCCACCGGCCTGGAAGTAGGTGAACTGCTGCGGCGAAGGCATGATTGCTTCGGCGTTCGAGGCGCAACCGAACTTGAAATCAAGCAACGGCACGCCGCCGACCGCGCCCTGCTCGATCACCCATGTCACCTTGCCGTGTTGGCCTTCCTCCAGAAGGATACGGGGCACGTTGGCCGAGATGCCGAACCCGATATTGACGGCCCAGCCATCGGCCAGCTCCATGGCGACGCGACGGGCAATCACCTTTTGTATGTCGAAGGGCGGCGTCCGGAAGGTGGAAAGCGGGCGGAAGATCTCGCCAGAAATCGCCGGGTCGTAAGGCGTCTGGGTGGTCTGCAACTGATCGGGATCGACAACGATGTGATCGACGAGCACGCCCGGTATCCGCACATCGTGCGGCTTCAGCGTCCCGTTCGCGACGACCCGCTTGACCTGGGCGATAACGATGCCGCCATTGTTGCGGGCGGCGAGCGCCTGGTCGAGCGCACCGAGATAGGCGCCCTCGTGCTCGTATGTGAGATTGCCGCGCTCGTCCGCGCTGGTTGCACGGATGATCGCGACCTGCGGCGCGATGGCCGGGAAATATAGCCATTCCTCGCCGTCAAAATGTTCCACGCGCACGACAGGGTCCGCCGCGGCGTCGTTCATGGCGCAGCCCTGCTGGCGCGGATCGACGAAAGTGTCCAGTCCGACTTTGGTCAGCACGCCCGGACGCTTGGCTGCGGCCTCGCGATGCATGTCGAAGAGGATGCCCGAAGGAATGTTGTAGGCAGCAACCTGGTTGGCGCCGATCATCTGCCAGATTTTCGGGGGCTCTGCTGAGGAGGGGCCCGACGGATAGGAGC
>QGUU01000022.1 GCA_003242525.1 Pseudomonadota bacterium
CTGCAAATAGCCGGCAGGCGTAGCCCGGATCGGGGCCGATCCGGGATTCGCGGCGTGACGCTTCCGCCCTGCAGGGTCAAGGGCGGCATGACTCTTGCGACAAGCTGTGCTATGCGGCGCGCTTTCGATGCTGCGGCCTGCTGAAATTGGCCGCAAACCGCCTATACTGAGCAGCCATGAGCCTATCCCTTGATCTCACCGCCCCCGGCGCGCGCGCCGCGCTGCGCCCTGCAGCTTCGGCCGAAAAGCCGTCGCTGATCGGCATGGACCGCGCCGAAATGGCCGAGGCGCTGGTTTCGGCAGGCATAGTGCCGGAAAAGCAGGCCAGGATGCGGGTGAGCCAGCTCTGGCACTGGCTCTATGTGCGCGGCGTTTCCGATTTTTCGCAGATGTTCAATATTTCCAAGGATCTGCGCGCGGCGCTGGACCGCCACTTCACCATCGCCCGCCCGGAGATCGTGGAAGAACAGGTTTCGTCGGACGGAACGCGCAAATGGCTGTTCCGCTTTCCCCCGCGCGGTGCAGGCCGGCCGGTCGAGATCGAGACCGTCTACATTCCCGAGGAAGGGCGCGGCACCCTGTGCATCTCCTCCCAGGTGGGCTGCACGCTCACCTGCTCCTTCTGCCACACGGGAACGCAGAAGCTTGTGCGCAATCTGACGGCCGAGGAAATCCTTGCCCAATTGCTGACCGCGCGTGACCGGCTGGGCGATTTTCCTGATCGCGACACGCCAGCGGGCGCAATCGTCCCTTCGGAGGGGCGCAAGGTGTCCAACATCGTCATGATGGGCATGGGCGAGCCGCTATACAATTTCGAAGCGGTAAAGAAAGCCCTGCTCATTGCGTCTGACGGAGACGGGCTGGCGCTTTCGAAGCGCCGCATCACGCTCTCGACCTCGGGCGTTGTTCCCGGCATAGAGCGCACGGGGGCCGAGATCGGCGTCATGCTGGCGATTTCGCTGCACGCAACGAATGACGATCTGCGCGACCTGCTGGTGCCCATCAACAAGAAGTATCCGCTGAAGGAACTGATCGCCGCCTGCCGGGCCTATCCTGGCCTTTCCAACGCGCGCCGCATCACCTTCGAATATGTGATGCTCAAGGACGTCAACGACAGCCTGGCAGATGCCCGCGCGCTCGTGGCGCTGCTGAAGGGCATCCCCGCCAAGATCAATCTCATCCCGTTCAATCCCTGGCCCGGCACGAACTACCAGTGCTCGGATTGGGAGACGATCGAGCGCTTTGCCGATTTCATCAACAATGCGGGTTACGCCTCGCCCATTCGCACGCCGCGCGGCCGCGACATATTGGCCGCCTGCGGGCAGCTCAAGTCCGAATCGGAGCGCCTGCGCAAGGTTGACCGGCTGGCGCTTGAGGCCATGATGATAGCAGGGCACGGGGAAGCTTGAGCGCCGGCCCCGCACCGGAGCCGTTTCCAGTCGGCATTAGGCCAGAGCGCGAGCCCTTCCTGCCGGGGGTGCGTCCGGATCTCCGGACCCGCGAGCTCAACGAAATGCCTGGAACGATCGCCTGTTTTCTGCTGACCGGTACCGCGAATAGGATGGCCTGCCGGGCATACGCCGGTGGCGTGGTTTGCCTGGGTAGGAGGTCGGCATGAGCAGAGTTCTTGCCCATCTGCTGCGCTGTGCCGTCATTCTCCTCGGCTACTGCGTTGCGTGCCTTGGGGCGAGCGCCTTCCTGCATCTTATCGCCCTCGGCTGGGCGGGCCTTGAGCCGCGGGATGCGGGAGCATCAGAGGTTGTCCTGGGGTCCTTCCTCTTTTCGGTCCCGTTCGTGGCGCTGTTCGTAGCCTATTTCGGCTTTATCCCTGCAGCCGCAGTGATCCTTGTTGCAGAAGTTCTGGGGCGCCGCGACTGGCTGTTCTACGCGCTTGGCGGCGGTATCGTCGGTGCGATCTTCATCGCCTTTGTCCAGTCCGGCGACCCCGACTTCGCGCTGGTCGATACCGCGTCGATGCTCGCCATCGTCGGGGCAGGCATGGTCGGCGGAATCTTCTACTGGCTTTCTGCCGGCCGTTGGGCAGGCGCGGCGCGCCAGCCGGCCGCTATTTCGAATGGGTCGTGAGGATCTTCAGTGCGAAGGCTGAAAACACGCCCGCAAACAACCAGTCTATAATGCGCGTCACCCGGGGACTTCTCTTCATGGCGGCAGCGAATCTTTCCGCCGCCAGGACCATCGGCGCAGTGACGGGAATCGACAGCACGACGAACATGGCGCCGAGGAAGAACAGCTTGGCCGGCGCATGCGGATCGTGGACAGACACGAATTGGGGCAGGAAGTGAATGAAGAAGAGGATGACCTTCGGATTGAGCAGGTTGACGCCAAGCCCCGTCAGCCAGGCCCGTTTCAGCGACATGTTCGGGCCCGTCTTCTTCTCTGGCGAGAAGGCCGAGCCTCTCGTCACTGCCTGAAAGGCCAGAAAGATCAGATAGCCGGCTCCGCCGATCTTGAGAGCCATGAAGGCATAGGGCGAGGCAACGATCAGCGCCGAAACGCCTATCACCACGAAAGTGGTGTGGATGAACGTGCCGAACAGGGCGCCGAACATGGAAGCAAAGCCGGCGGCACGGCCCTGGCTCAGCGTGCGCGAAACGAAAAGCGTCATATCTGGCCCAGGGGTGATGGCGAGTATGACCGAGGCCACCGTGAACTGGATGAGAGTCGTCGAGTCCGGAATGAAAGACATGGCCGCCGCTCGCGTGTCGGGGAACGCTCCTTAGCGCCTTTTCCAGCAGGATGAAATATTCCGTCGGCACGTTCCGTCCGCGCCGGACCACTCGGTCGGCTCGTCTCTTGCCGAACCGGGAAGGTGCATGATACCTCGCCCGCGAAACCTGATCCCGGAACCTGTACAAATGTCCAAGCTGAAAGACGTAAAGAAGGTCGTACTCGCCTATTCGGGCGGCCTCGACACCTCCATCATCCTGAAATGGCTGCAAACCGAACTGGGCGCTGAAGTCGTCACCTTCACCGCCGACCTCGGCCAGGGCGACAGCGACCTCGAGCCGGCGCGCAGGAAGGCGGAGATGCTCGGCGTCAAGGAAATCTACATCGAGGATGTACGCGAAGAATTTGTCCGCGATTTCGTATTCCCGATGTTTCGCGCCAATGCGCAGTATGAGGGACTCTACCTGCTTGGCACTTCCATTGCGCGGCCGCTGATCTCGAAGCGACTGGTCGAAATCGCCAGGGAAACGGGCGCTGACGCCATCGCTCACGGCGCAACCGGCAAGGGCAATGACCAGGTCCGCTTCGAACTGTCGGCCTATGCGCTGGACCCAGACATCAAGGTGATCGCGCCGTGGCGCGACTGGTCCTTCAAGTCGCGCACCGATCTTCTGGATTTCGCGGAGAAGCACCAGATTCCGATCGCCAAGGACAAGCGCGGCGATGCGCCCTTCTCGGTCGACGCCAACCTGCTGCACTCCTCCTCGGAGGGCAAGGTGCTGGAAGACCCGTGGATCGAGCCGCCTGAATTCGTCCACCAGCGCACCATCTCGCCGATGGAAGCCCCCGACGAGGCAACCGAGATCGAGATCGAGTTCCTGCGGGGCGATCCCATTGCCCTGAACGGAGAGAAGAAGTCGCCCGCGGCCATGCTGGCCGCGCTTAACGATCTCGGCCGCGACAACGGCATCGGCCGGCTCGACCTCGTCGAAAACCGGTTCGTAGGCATGAAAAGCCGTGGTGTCTATGAAACCCCTGGAGGCACGATCCTTCTGGCCGCGCACCGCGCCATCGAATCGATCACGCTGGACCGCGGCGCGGCTCATCTCAAGGACGAATTGATGCCGCGCTATGCCGAGCTGATCTATAACGGCTTCTGGTTCTCGCCGGAGCGCCTGATGCTGCAGGCGGCGATCGACAAGAGCCAGGAGGATGTCGAGGGCACCGTGCGGCTGAAGCTGTACAAGGGTAATGTCATCGTCGTCGGCCGCAGGTCTGCGAAATCCCTCTACCGCAACGATCTCGTGACCTTCGAGGATGACCGCGGAGCCTACGACCAAAAGGACGCGGAAGGCTTCATCCGGTTGAACGCGCTGCGTTTGAGGACCCTGGCGGCGAGAGACCGCAGCCGTTAGGCGGGAGCCGGCTGCAAGCCGGCTCCTTTTTCAGGCATGTGCCGTCAATTGCCGTCTATGGCGGTCGCGATGCGAGCGATGGCCTGCTGATAGACCGAAGCCGAATTCCAGCCTGCAATGGCGGCCATATTGCCTTCGGCGCCGACGCCGGGCCTCCATCCATGAGCCCTCAGGAAGTTGGCCGTGGACGCCAGGGCGGTGGCCTTGTCGCGCAGGTTCTTGTTGCCCACGCCGTAGGCCAGCACGTTGCCCGGGAGGAACTGCGTGTGGCCGATCTCGCCATGCATGGCGCCTACGGAATTGGCGCTGAGCGCGCCGCTGTCGACCAGCTTCAGGGCAGCTATGGCATGCGGGGTGAAGAATTCCGGGCGGCGGCAATCATAGGCAAGCGTCACGATGGCGGAAACGGTGTTCTGCTTGCCCATGAAGGAACCGAATCCGGTTTCCATGCCCCATATGGCAAGCAAAACGCCGGGGGACACGCCGTAGCTGCTTTCGATCTTGTTGAAGAGCGAAGCGTTGGCCTTCTTCAGGGACCGGCCCTTGGAGATGATGGCCGCCGCGCCGCGGCGCTTCATGAAATCCTCCACCGAGCCGCTGAACGCCTTCCTGACGGCGCGGTCCGCCTTGATCGTCGCGGTGGCGTATTTTGCGCCCGCCAGGGCCGAAAGTCCCCTGCCTTGCACGCCGGCGGCCCTTGCCTTCTGGGCAAAGTCCTGCTTCCACTGCTCAAAGCCCGCGGCCGAATTGCCGCAACTCGCCGCATGCGCGGCGCTGCTGAAAAAAGCGAAGGCCGCTGCGCCCACCGCCATCAAGAACTTTCCCTTGGCAAACAATGCCATGCTTGTCTCCTGAATTGCCCGACTTAAGTCTCCCGCGGCGAACTTGCCAGCCAAGAGAGTTTTTGTCACGCCGTGCGTCTTCGCCAGCCGCTCCGGCGCGCGCCGAGAACTTGCCCAAGATCAAGCACGAATTGTGGCCGAAAGGGCTTTAAAAAGGCTTTTCGGATTTCTTCCCGTCAGCCACAAGGGCGTAACGGCCCTTCCGTTTCCGGACACCCGGCGAGGATTCCAGATGCCGGCAGATCAGGCAAAATATTGGCCGCCATTGACCGTGAGGGTGGAGCCCGTGATGAAACCCGCCTCCTCGGAAGCGAGGAAAACGACGCAGCGCGCAATCTCCTCCGGCTCGCCGAGACGACCGACAGGAATCTGGGCGATAATGCCTTCCCGAACCTTTTCCGGCACGGACATGACCATGTCTGTGGCGATGTAGCCGGGGCAGATGACGTTTACCGTGATGCCGGCTCGCGCGCCCTCCTGGGCAAGCGCTTTGGTAAAGCCGATGTCGCCGGCCTTGGATGCGGCATAGTTGACCTGCCCCATCTGGCCCTTCTGGCCATTGATGGAGGAAATGGTGATGACCCGGCCGAACTTGCGCTCCCTCATGCCGCTCCACAGCGGATGGGTCATGTTGAAAACGCCGTTCAGATTCGTGTTGATGACCTCGCTCCACTGCTCGCGGCTCATCTTGTGGAACATGGCATCTCGCGTGATGCCCGCATTGTTCACCAGAATCGAAACCGGGCCGAGATCGGCCTCCACCTGGCTGATGCCGGCGACACAGGCGTCATAATCGGCAACCGACCATTTGTAGGTCCTGATGCCGGTCTCGGCGGTGAATTTCTGTGCCGCCTCGTCATTGCCCGCATAGTTGGCGGCAACCAGGCAACCGGCATCCCTGAGCGCAATCGAGATGGCGGCGCCTATCCCTCGCGACCCCCCCGTGACAAGTGCTACCCTGGACATAGCTCTCCTCCCTTTGGCAGGGAACCAGGCAGCGGGGGGATGTATGCGCCTCCCCTTCGACCTTCTTTCGCTACCTGACCCCGAACCGGTTCGCGCCCTAGCTCATCCCTTCCACGCACATGGCCACGCCCATGCCGCCTCCGATGCACAGGGTCGCAAGCCCCTTCCTTGCGCCGCGGCGCTTCATCTCGAAGACAAGCGTGTTGAAAATGCGCGCGCCCGAAGCTCCGATCGGATGGCCGATGGCAATGGCGCCGCCGTTGACGTTGACGATTTCGGGGTTCCAGCCCATGTCCTTGTTGACGGCGCAAGCCTGCGCGGCAAAGGCTTCGTTGGCCTCGACGAGATCCAGATCGTTCACGCTCCAGCCGGCCTTCTCCAGCGCCCGCCGGGAGGCGGGAATGGGGCCGGTGCCCATGATCGTCGGGTCGACTCCGGCGGTTGCCCAGGAAACGATGCGCACCAGCGGGGTCAAGCCGCGCCTTGCCGCCTCCTCCTCCGTCATCAGCAGCACGCCTGCGGCGCCGTCATTGATGCCGGATGCATTGCCGGCCGTTACGGTGCCGTCCTTTTCAAAGACCGGCCTCAGCTTCTCGATGGCGTCAAGGGTGGAGCCGTGGCGGATATATTCGTCCTGGTCCACGACCGTATCGCCCTTGCGCCCCTTTACGGTGACGGCAACGATCTCGTCCTTGAACTTGCCCGCCTTCTGCGCTGCCTCGGCCTTGTTCTGCGAGGCTAGTGCGAACCTGTCCTGTTCCTCCCGGGTGATCTGGAACTGGCGCGCGACATTCTCGGCGGTCGTGCCCATGTGGTAGCCATTGAAGGCGTCCCAAAGCCCATCCTTTATCATCGTGTCTATGAGCTGTACGTCGCCCATCTTGACGCCGCCGCGCAGATACTGCGCATGTGGCGAAAGCGACATCGATTCCTGTCCGCCGGCAATGACGATCCTGGCATCGCCAGTGGCGATCTGCTGCATGCCGAGCGCGATGGCCCTGAGGCCGGAGCCGCATACCTGGTTCAGCCCCCATGCAGTGGTTTCCTTCGGCAGGCCGGCATTGATGGAGGCTTGGCGGGCCGGGTTCTGGCCCTGCGCCGCCGTCAGCACCTGACCGAGAATGACCTCGTCAACTTCTCCAGCTTCCACTCCAGCCCGCGAGAGCAGCTCGCGGATGACGACGGCGCCGAGCTCATGGGCGGGCGTCGTGGCAAAGGAGCCGTTGAAGGAGCCGACGGGCGTGCGCGCGGCGCTGGCGACGACGATGGAAGCAGACATGATGTTCTCCGGGCACTTCGAGATGGGGCAAGAAGGCTTAAAAGGGTTCATCTGTTCTTGCGCTTTCCGGAACCCGAGTCAAACCTGAAACCGGGAAAACAGGGCAGCGCCGGCCACCCGGGAAAAATGCTGCGCAGCATTTTTGCGGACCTGAGTCCGGGCCAAAACTTCCGCACTGCACAAACCGCTTGGAATAGAGCCGGTTTTGCGCATATCCTTGAGGCAAGTTGTGATCGTAACCGGCTGCTTACACAGTTGCCGGTGTCCGGGGGAGGATACTGATGGCAGCGAAAGACGAGCCGGTAATCATCAAGAAATATGCGAACCGGCGGCTCTACAATACAGGCACCAGCACCTATGTCACGCTCGAAGACCTTGCTGAAATGGTCAAGAGGGGTGACGAATTTACAGTGCAGGACGCCAAGAGCGGCGAGGACATCACGCATCCTGTCCTGACCCAGATCATCTTCGAACTGGAGAACAAGGACGGGCAGAACATGCTGCCCATCTCGTTCCTGCGCCAGCTCATCGCGTTCTACGGCGACCAGATGCAGATGATCGTGCCGGCTTTCCTCGAACAGTCGATGATCGCCTTTTCCAAGGAGCAGGAGCGTTTCCGCGAGCAGATGAAAGCCGTGATGGGCAAGTCGCCGCTGGATGTCATGCAACTTTCCGCGCCCATGAAAGCCATCGAGGAGCAGACCCGCCGCAACATGGAGCTGTTCCAGAACGCCATGCGCATGTTCACGCCGTTCCCCCCCGCAGGCAGCGGCGCGGCCCCTTCGTCTTCGGAGCCGGCCAAGCCGGAACCGACTGAGAAGGCGGATGAACTGCAGAGCCTCAAGGAGCAGATTGCTGCGATGCAGCGCAGGCTGGACCAGATGTCGTAGCTCCGCACTGCGCACCATCCTTTCCGCTTCGGCCGCTGGTTGCAGTCACAAAGGACAGTGTCCATTGGCCTTTGCGTCGCCGGCACGTCAAGGCTAGGTTGAAGGCTCGGTCACCTGCTTGCATGGGCAGCGCCGGCCGCCCGCAATCACAAGCCCACCAGAAAGCCTGACATGACAGATCAAGCGCCGGTTCCGGTTTTCGACGGCCACAACGATACGCTGCTCAAGCTCTACCAGTCGCCTGATCCGGACAAGGAAAGGCTGTTCATCGAAGGTGCGCCTGCCGATTGGCACATTGACCTTCCCCGGGCCAGGAGGGGCGGTTTCGCCGGGGGCATGTTCGCGATCTTTCCGCCGACGCAGGAAAAGCGCCGCAAATCCGGGGCAGGCGAAACCATGCCCGGAAACAACGAGCCGTTGCCGCCGGAACTGCCGCGCTCGGCAGCCATGGAGTCCACCATCGGCATGGCCTCGATCCTTCTGAGGCTGGAAAGGGCCGGTGCCCTTAAAATATGCCGCCGCGCGGCGGAAATCCGTGCCGCCATCCAGGAAAAGACGATCGCCGCAGTCTTCCATATCGAAGGCGCGGAAGCGATCGGCCCGGATTTTGCGATGCTCGAAGTGCTCCATGCAGCAGGGCTTCGCTCGCTCGGCATCGTGTGGAGCCGGCCGAACGCCTACGGGCATGGCGTGCCGTTCCGTTTTCCTTCTTCGCCGGACACTGGAGACGGCCTGACGGAGGCAGGCAAGGCCCTGGTGAAGGCATGCAACCGGCTGAGGATCCAGATCGACCTGTCGCATCTCAACGAAAAGGGCTTTCGCGACGTGGCAAGGATTTCCGACGCCCCGCTTGTGGCCACGCATTCCAACGCGCATTCGGTCTGCCCGCACGCCCGAAACCTCACCGACTGGCAACTCGGAGCCATTCGCGAAACCGGCGGTATGGTTGGCCTGAACTTCGCCACCGGTTTTCTCAATCCCCGCGGGCCGACAGCGGGCGGTGCGGACCTTGACATGATGATCCGGCATGTCGACGCCCTGCTGCAAAAGCTGGGTGAGGATGGAGTGGGCATGGGCTCCGATTTCGACGGAGCCCCGGTCCCCGTCGAAATCGGGGATGCGGCCGGCCTGCCAAGGCTGATCGAAGCGTTCAGGGCCCATGGCTACGGCGAGGAACTGATCGAGAAGATCGCCTGGAAGAACTGGGTGCGGGTTCTGGAAAAGGGGATCGGGTAGCCGGCTCAGCCCCTGAACCCCATGCGCTCCAGCCACTCCTGCCCTACCCCGCGATCGCGAATAATGGGAAGCGGGTCCTGATGGTCGAGCCGCGAGCATATGCGGTAGACCTCCAGCGTGTCTGCGTCCATCTCGCCGCGCCTGTAGAAATACATCGCAGCCGCATAGCGGGCGCGCCCCGACCAGGGCTCGCCGAGTGGCGTGTTCACCAGTGCCCACTGTTCCGCAGCCTCGGCATCGGGCGGCAGAATGTCGTTTTCTCCCGGCATCTCAGAAATCCGCTGGCGGGGTTGCCGTGCGCCGCTCCAGTTTCATGAAGGGACGCGGCACCACCTTTGCCCTCTTCATCAGGCGTTCGTATTTCAGCTCACGCATGGCGTAGATCTCGACCCACAGATCTTCCGTGACGGTATCGCCGAACGGGCAGTCGAGCGAGGCTATGGCAATGTTGCGCTTGACCATGGGCGACCACATGGCCGCGCTCACAAGGCCTACTTCCTGACTTTTCCTATGGTAGACGATGGCGTGCTCGGCGGGAATGTTGCCCTCGATTTCCAATCCCACCAAAACGTGACGCTGCTTCTTCTTCGCCCGCGCTTCCAGAATGGCGCGGCGACCGTTGAAATGGCCCTTGCCCGCATCGACCATGAAGCCCAGGCCGATTTCGTCCGGCATGCGACGGCGATCAGCCCGCAGCGCGCTTTCAGCAGGGACGAAATCTGCATTGGCTACAATCAGGCCAGCTTCGAGGCGCGCGCGGTTTAGCGCTGCGTAGCCGATGGCGCGAATGCCATGGAGAGCGCCGGCTTCCATCAGCCGGTCCCACAATGAGAGGGCCAGGTCCCGCTCAATGAACAGCTCATAGCCGAGATCGCCGGTGAAACCCGTGCGCGAGATGGTCACCTGGCCATTCTCATGCGGAAATTGGGCGAGGTCGAACGGTTTCAGCCGTTCCACGCCCCCGAAGCCTGCCGCGCGAAGGCAGGCGAAAGACGTCGGCCCTTGCAGGGCGAGACCCGCCACCTGCTCGGTTTCCTCCTCCACCGACACGTCAAAGCCAATGGCACTGTCCAGCAGCCAGGGCAGATGCCGTTCCTGGCAGCAAAGCCGGAAGCGCGTTGCCGAATGGCGGAAGAGCGTGCCGTCGTCGAGGACAAAACCATCGTCGTCGCACCAGGCGGTGTAGTGCACGCGGCCAGGCTTCAGTTTCGACACGTCGCGCAGGGTCAGCCTGTTGCAGAAGGCTTCGGCGTCGGGCCCTTCGATGCTGTACTTCGTCATGGGAGATATGTCGAACAGAGCGCATTGGCTGCGAATGGCGAAATATTCGAGTTCCTCGTCCCACAGCGAATTTGGCGCGCGGAAGCCCCCCCAGTTGTACCAGTCGTTGGTCCTTGCCAGAGAATCTATGCGCGGCTGGAACGGCGTGTCGCGGCGCAGGGTGCGGAAATGCGCCTGGGCGGACAGGCGTTCCGATGTCGACGAGCGGCTGATGTTCATCGCACCCCCTCCATCACCCTTCGCGCAGCGTTCATGCCCGGCACGCCGGAAATGCCTCCACCCGGATGCGAGCCTGCACCGGCAAGGTACAGGCCTTCGATGGGCGTGTCGTAGCCGGACCAGCCGGAAACCGGGCGCGAAAAAAGCATCTGGTCAGCCTGGAGTTCGCCATGATGCCAGTGGCCGCCGGGCATACGGTAGCGCGCCTCGATGTCAGCCGGAGTAAGAAGTTCGGCATGCCGGACCATCCCGCCTATGCCGGGCGCATAGATTTCGAGCTGGGCCATGATGGCGCCGAGCAGCTTCGGCCTGCCCACATCCCATCCTTCCTTCAGCACATGGGGCGCATATTGAACAACGGCCGACAGGGTGCAGCAGCCGGCCGGCGCCATGGCAGGATCGGAAAGCGAGGGGAGAACGATCTCCATCACCGGCTCGGGCGAGAAGGCGCCGTATTTGGCGGGGTTGAAGGCGCGCTCGACATGGTCGGGCGACGGCGCGATCACGAGCCGGCCGCCCATGTCCTCCGGCAGCAGGCCAGGAAAATCCGGGACACCGTCGAGAGCCAGGTGAAGCTTTGCCACGTCGCCCTTCATGCGGATGTTTTTCACCTTGCGTACGAAGCCGGTATCCAGGGCAGGCGCCCCGACAAGGTCGAAGAAGGTCGAGCGCGGGTTGATCGCGGACACGACGCAGCCTGCCCGCACCTCCTGCCCGTCCGCCAGCGCCACCCCCGTTGCGCGCCCATGTTCGACCAGGATTCTTGAAACCGGCGCGCCGGTGAGGACCGTTGCGCCTGCGCTTTCGGCAGCTTGCCGCAACGCATCGACGACCGAAGCCATGCCTCCCCTGGGAACAAGCTGTGCCCCGGCCGCACCGCCGATCTCGCCGGCCAATCGATAATAAAGACCAAGCAGCGAGGTTGGCGAGCGGGGCCCGAGATGGCTGCCCAGAACGGCGTCGAACGCCAGCAGCCCTTTCAGCCGGAGGTCGGTCAGTTGCTCATCGAGCAGGTCGTTTACATTCATCAGGAAAACGCGCAGGAAATCGCGCATCTCCTCCTTTCCCAGCCGTTTCAGGGCGAGCGCCGCCTTGCCGAGGGCGATCAGATCGCCCGGATCGCGGCTGCCGGGCTCTGGCGGCCGCCTGGCGAGGAAGGGTTTCAGGATGCCGGCCTGGCGCAGGAGTTGGGCACGCAACTCCCTCCAGGCCCGCTGCTCGGCGGCGCTTGCGCCTGTCAGGGCCTCGCCATAGGCGCCATGGAGCACGAGATGGTTGCCGTCCCGCGCAAGGGCCACTGAGGGCATAAACGGCTGCCCGGTCAAAACAAGCCCATGCCTTTCCAGCGCCAGCAACCGCACAAGCTCGGGATGAAAGCGGTTTAGCAGGTGCGCGGTCGACGCCCTGAACCCCGGAAAGAACTCCTCCGTACGGGCCGGGCCGCCCAATTCCGCATCGGCTTCCAGCAAAAGGACATTGCGGCCGTCCCGCGCCAGCAGGGCGGCACAGGCGAGGCCGTTATGGCCACCGCCGACGACGACAACATCCCGGATGGAACGGCTAGATGACGTCATGGGCCGGGCTCATGTGACTGTCGGGCTTGGCAAGATCGTGCAGGATTTCCTTTGCAGCGTTGCGGCCGGGGGCGCCCATGACGCCACCGCCGGGATGGGTCGATGAACCGCAGATATAAAGGCCGCCGACGGGTGAGCGGTATTGCGCGTAACCGGGCACGGGACGGTTGAAAAGCAACTGGTCGAAGGTCAACTCGCCCTGGAAGATGTTGCCCTCGGTCAATCCGACTTCCGCTTCCAGCTCCCGCGGGGTGCGCACCTCCATGTGCACGATGCGGTCTCGGAAGCCGGGCGAGTATTCGGCGATCTGCGACACGACCGACTCGGCGAAGGCGTCGCGGTCGGCATCGGTCCATTCGCGGCCTTCGACCTTGGGCGGTGCATATTGCACGAAACAGCTCATGAAGTGCTTGCCGGGTGCCGCCATGGTCGGGTCAAGCGTTGTGGGAATCATCATGTCGAGGAACGGATCGGCAGACCAGCGCCCTGCCTTCCAGTCGTCATAGGCGCGTTCCATGCGCTCGACCGAATCCGTGAAATGCAGGTCGCCGCGTATGCAGGGCGAATCCTTCGGCAGGGCAGGAAACTCGGGCAGAGAATCCAGGGCAATGTTGACCTTGCCCGACGAGCCCCTGATCTTGAAGTTCCTCACGCGCCGCAAGAACGGCTCGGGCAGTTCCTTCTCTTCGACCAGATTGAGGAAAGTGCGCTTCACGTCAGCATTGGACACCACGATCCGGCCCTGGATTTCCTCTCCGTCGGAAAGCACCACGCCCTTGGCCGTGCCGTGGCGCACCAGGATTCTTTCCACTTCCGCACCGGTGCGGATCGTGCCCCCAGATGCCTGGAAGGACGCGGCGAGCGCCTTCGTGACCGCACCCATGCCTCCGCGCGCATAACCCCATGCGCCGACAGAGCCGTCCACCTCGCCCATATAGTGATGGAGCAAGACATAGGCGGTGCCGGGCGACATCGGTCCCAGCGCCGTTCCTATGATGCCGGAGATGGAGAAATTCGCCTTGATGACGTCGGTCTCGAAATATTCGTCGAGGAAATCCGAGATCGACATGGTCCAGAAGCGCAGCGTCAGCGCCAGCTCCTCCTTCGTCATCCCGGCGAGTTTCTTTCCCAGGTAAAGCAGTTCGCCAAGATCGCGGGGCCGAAGGCTGGTCGGGTCCGGGGCGGTGCGCATGAGCAGCGGCTGAATGAAACGGCACTGCCGCGTCACGTCGCGCGCGTAGCGGTCATAGGCTTCCGCGTCGCGCCTGGAGAAGCGGGCGAATTCGCGCCGGTGGGCATCATGGTCCCGGTAATTGGCCAAATAATCGCCGTCGCGGGTGAATACCGCAC
>QGUU01000402.1 GCA_003242525.1 Pseudomonadota bacterium
CTGTATGCGGCCGGGTCCGGTCCCATTGGCCGCCTTCGCGATCGCGCCCTTGACGCCCTCAAGGAACTGGCCGTCGGCTGGCTACGGTAGAAATGTCCTCTCAGTGGCGGGAGCGGATAACGCGGGAACCCGAACCCCATCGCATGGACCTTTTTGCCAGCCCCGCGTAAGACCATATCCCGAAACAAGGGTGGCTCGCAGGCACGTGGAACGCGGATTCTTCATAACATTTGAGGGCGGAGAGGGCGCCGGCAAATCCACCCAGATCGACCGGCTGGCAAGGAAGCTGCGTGCCAAGAAATATGATGTTGTCGTGACGCGCGAGCCGGGCGGTTCGCCTGGCGCGGAGGCTGTGCGCCACGTTCTTCTTTCCGGCGCCGCCGAGCCTTTCGGCCCCAAGATGGAGGCACTGCTGTTTGCTGCGGCGCGCTCCGATCACGTGGAGCAGGTGATCCGGCCGGCGGTCGAACGCGGCGCCATTGTCCTTTGCGACCGGTTCATAGATTCCTCGCGGGTCTATCAGGGGATTACGGGGGGGCTTGATCCTGCGGTGATGAAGAGCATCGAGCGCGTTGCCGTGAACGGCATGATGCCGGATTTGACGCTCATCTTCGATATCGATCCGCAGGAGGGTCTGAGGCGAGCCGCCGCTCGCAGGCGCGCCGGCGATGTGCCGGATCGTTTCGAGAAGGAAACGCTCGCCATTCACCTGAGGCGGCGGGACGCTTTCCTGGCCATCGCCGCGGCCGAACCAAAACGTTGTTGCGTCATAGACGCCTCGCGCGAACCCGACGAGGTGGAAAACACCGTGACGGCGGTCGTTTTCGAGCGACTGGCAGCTCGGACGTCCGGACAGGGGGCTGCGCCTTGATGAGTTTTGAACGTATCGCTCCCGAACAGCATGATACGCTGGAGGGCGTGCCTGAGCCCGCCGAAAACCCGGTACTGGTCGGCCATGCCCAGGCAGCCCGCATGCTCGCGGGAGCCTATAGATCCGGCAAATTGCCGCATGCCCTGATTTTTGCCGGACCGGTGGGCATTGGCAAGGCGACGCTGGCCTTCCATCTTACGCATCACTTGCTGAAATATCCCGATCCGTCCACCGCGCCTGAAAGCCTGGCCGCGCCAGACCCGGCATCCTCCCTCTTTCGCCAGATCGCTTCCGGCGCACATCCTTCCGTGCTGCATCTCACACGGCCTTATGACGACCGCGCCAAGCGCTTCAAGACAGTGCTGGCCGTGGATGAGATCCGAAAGGTAGGTCAGTTCCTGTCCCTGACCTCGGCAGATGGCGGCTACCGGGTGGTTATCGTCGATGCTGCAGATGACATGAATACGAATGCAGCCAATGCCTTATTGAAGAATCTTGAAGAACCGCCAAAACGAACCTTGTTCATACTTGTCGTGCACGCGCCGGGCAGGTTGCTGCCGACCATCCGTTCGCGCTGCCAGACAATTCGACTCTCTCCACTGCGGGCCAGTGAATTGTTTCAGGTGCTCGACGGGGGCGATCCTCCGCCGCCTGACGATCCGTCCGCGCGTGCGGTCCTCGCGCAAAGGGCAGGGGGCAGTGCAAGGACTGCCATTCTGCTTACGCAGTATGGCGGACTTGAAATCACCGAGGCGCTCGACCGCCTCGTCACGGCGAGCAACCGAAACATCGCTGACTATCACCGCCTTGCAGAAGCCGTGGCCGGCCGGGACCGGGCAATACCATTTGAGATCTTCAACCAAAGGGCGCTAGATCTTCTGGCCGACGCGGCTGCCGAGGCAGCGCGATCCGGCAATCTGGCCCGGGCAAAAAAACTGTCGGACGCTTGGCAGGAGGCACTGGAGACTATATCTCTGACCGAATTCTACAATCTCGACAAGAAACAGCACGCCTTGACCATGATCGAACGGTTGAACTCTGCATTGCGAATGTGACGTTTCGACACGGCGCCGGGATGGCAATGCCCGACCGGATGCGATAATCCACCGTCACATTTGCTTCAGAGCGACGAGACCGTTTCATGCCAGGCGAAAAATTCTACATCACCACCGCCATTTCCTATCCGAACGGCAGTCCTCATATCGGTCATGCATATGAGCTGATCGCAACGGACGCGCTGGCCCGGTTTCAGCGCCTCGATGGCAAGGAAGTGATGTTCCTTACCGGGACGGACGAGCACGGCATCAAGATGCTGCAGACGGCCCGCAAGGAAGGCCTTTCGCCGCGCGAGCTCGCCGACCGCAACACGGCCGAGTTCAAGCGTATGGCCGAGGTGCTCAATGCTTCGCACGATGACTTCATCCGCACCACGGAGAAGCGTCATTATGAGGCCTCACAGGCAATCTGGAAGGCCATGGCCGCTCGTGGCGACATCTACAAGGGCGGCTATGCCGGCTGGTACTCGGTGCGCGACGAGGCCTACTACGGCGAGGAAGAAACGGAAGTTCGCGACGATAATGTGCGCTACGGCCCGCAGGGCACGCCTGTGGAATGGGTGGAGGAGGAAAGCTACTTCTTCCGGCTTTCCGCCTATCAGGAGAAGCTTCTCGCCCTCTATGAGAGCCAGCCGGATTTCATCGGTCCCGCCGAGCGCCGCAATGAAGTGGTCAGCTTCGTAAAGTCCGGCTTGAAGGACCTATCCATCTCCCGCACCACCTTCGACTGGGGCGTTCCGGTTCCGGGCGATGAAAGGCATGTCATGTATGTGTGGGTTGACGCGCTTACAAATTACCTTACTGCACTCGGCTATCCTGATGAAAAGTCAGAGAAATGGCGGTTCTGGCCGGCCAACGTCCACGTCATCGGAAAGGATATTGTCCGCTTTCACGCGATCTACTGGCCGGCCTTCCTGATGTCGGCGGGACTGGCTTTGCCCAAGCGTGTATTCGGCCACGGGTTCCTCTTCAACCGCGGCGAGAAGATGTCGAAGTCGGTTGGCAATGTCATCGACCCCTTTGCCATGGTCGGGCATTACGGGCTCGATGCCGTGCGCTATTTCTTCCTGCGCGAAGTGCCTTTCGGCCAGGACGGCAGCTATAGCCATGAGGCGATCGTCAACCGCACCAATGCCGATCTGGCCAACGATCTCGGCAATCTGGCCCAGCGCTCATTGTCGATGATTGCAAAGAACTGCGACGGCACAGTGCCGAAGCGTGGAACATTGCAGGAGGCAGACCGGGCCATCCTCGACCTGGCGACGGAGGCGCTGGAAACGTCGCGGCGAGCCAGGGCCGGCGAGGGGAAAACACAGGCCGTGGCCCGCTT
>QGUU01000403.1 GCA_003242525.1 Pseudomonadota bacterium
GGGCGCATGGAAGCCGTAGTCGATCAGCCTCTTGGCGATGTCATCCACCGTGATGCCGGCGCGGTCCTTGAGCATGCGGGTGTCGAGGATGCACTCATGCGCGACGCGTCCGCCCCGGCCGCGATAGAGCACGGAATAGTGGTTGCCGAGCCGTGCCACCAGGTAATTGGCCGAGAGAATGGCGATCTCCGTGGCTTTCTTCAGCCCGTCCGGTCCCATCATGCGGATATACATCCAGGTGATTGGCAGGATCGAAGCGCTGCCGAAAGGCGCTGCTGCCACCGCACGGGACGAACCTTCGGCAACATGGCCCGGCAGGTAGGGCTTGAGATGCGCCTTGACCCCGATCGGGCCCACGCCTGGCCCGCCGCCGCCATGCGGGATGCAGAAGGTCTTGTGCAGGTTCATGTGGCAGACGTCGGCGCCGATATCCCCTGGGCGGGCCAGGCCTACAAGCGCGTTGAGATTGGCTCCGTCGAAATAAACCTGGCCGCCATGCTGGTGAATGATCGCGCAGATGTCCTTCGCACCCTCCTCGAACACGCCATGCGTGGACGGATAGGTGAACATCAGGGCGGCGAGATTGGCGCTGTGCTGCTCGGCCTTGGTCTTGAGGTCGTCAATGTCGATATTGCCCTCGTCCGTGCAGCGCACCACGACCACGGTCATGCCCGCCATCGCGGCGCTGGCCGGATTCGTGCCATGCGCAGAGGAGGGGATGAGGCAGACATTGCGGTGTCCCTCGCCACGCGCCCTGTGGTAGCCGCGGATGGCCAGCAGGCCGGCATATTCACCCTGGCTGCCGGCATTGGGCTGAAGCGTCACCGCATCGAAGCCGGTGATCTCGGCCAGCCATCCTTCGAGCTGATCGATCATGGCGCGGAAGCCCACGGAATGCGCCTTTGGCGCGAAGGGATGCAGGTTGGCAATGTTCGGCCAGCTCACCGGCATCATTTCGGCGGCAGCATTCAGCTTCATCGTGCAGGAGCCAAGCGGGATCATGGCGCGGTCGAGCGCGAGATCCTTGTCGGCCAACCTGCGCAGGAAGCGCATCATGTCGGTTTCCGAACGATTCTCGCGGAATACCGGCTGCGTGAGAAACTCTTTGCCGCGCGCATTGCCGGGAAGGCTGCGGGTCTCAGAGGGGCTGGCCTTCGCTCCAAAGAGCGCCGCAATGGCCTCCAGATCCGCCTCGGTCGAGACTTCGTCGAATGCGACGCTGATATGGTCGGCATCGATGACGCGCAGCAGCCGCCCGCCCTTTTCGGCTTCGGCCGCGATCGTTTCCGCCTTGCCTTTCACTTCGGCTGTGACGGTATCGAACCGGCTCGTGCCCAGCACCTTTATGCCAGCCGCTGTCAGCCCCTCGGCCAATCCCTGGGCCAGGGAGTGGATGCGGGTCGCGATTGCCTGAAGGCCGCTGGGTCCATGCCAGATCGCATAGGCGGTCGCCATGTTGGCGAGCAGTGCCTGCGCGGTGCAGATGTTGGAGGTCGCCTTGTCGCGGCGTATGTGCTGCTCGCGCGTCTGCAGGGCGAGACGAAAGCCGGGCCGCCCCTTGGTGTCGACCGACTGGCCGACGAGGCGGCCGGGCATCAGCCGCGTGAGGTTTTCAGAAACCGCACAATAGGCCGCATGCGGCCCGCCGAAGCCCATCGGCACGCCGTAGCGCTGCATCGATCCGACTGCGATGTCGGCACCCAGTTTCGCCGGCGCGGTCGTGACCGTCAGGGCCAGCGGGTCCGCTATGAAGACGACCAGTGCCCCAACCGCCTTGGCCTTTTCGATGGCCGCATGGTGGTCGCCGAAGACGCCGTTTGCATCCGGCCAGGAGACGAGGAGCGCTGCCGTGTTCTCGTCGATCGAGTCGCCATCGATCTCGATGCCAAGAGGCTCGGCGCGAGTGTGAAGCACGTCAAGCGTCTGTGGCAGCGGTACTCCAGCCAGCGCGACCTTGTTGCGCTTGTCCCGGTGATGGCGCATTGCAATGCCGACGGCTTCGGCCGCGGCGGTCGCCTCGTCCAGCAACGATGCCGATGCAACGGGAAGGCCGGTCAGTTCCGCCACCAGCGTCTGGAAATTGAACAGCATCTCCAGCCGGCCCTGGCTGATTTCGGCCTGGTAAGGCGTATAGGCGGTATACCAGGCCGGGTTCTCGAACATGTTACGCTGGATGACCGGCGGCACCTCGACGCCGTGATAGCCGGCGCCGATGAAGCTTTTCATCACCGTGTTGCGCGACATCATCGCTGAAAGCTCTGCGAGCGCCTCGGCCTCCGTGGCGGGTGCCGGCAGGCTCAGCGGCCGGTCCAGGCGGATGGATTTGGGAACCGCCTGGTCGATCAATGCCTCTACCGAGGGGACGCCGATGCGGGCAAGCATGGCGCGTATGTCATCGTCGCCCGGGCCGATATGTCGGTCTGTGAAAGCGTAGGGTGCCATGGTCAATCCGTCGATCCGTCAACCGATATGGGCGTTGTAGCCGGCTTCATCGAGCAGGCCAGAAAGCTGGCTTTCGTCGGCAATCTTCATCTTCCACAGCCAGCCGTCCGTCGTCGGCGCCGAATTGACGAGGGCCGGGTCGGAGGTAAGCGCCTGGTTTGCTTCGATGATCTCGCCGTCTACCGGCGCGTAGACGTCCGAAGCGGCCTTGACGGACTCGACCACTACAGCCGTGTCACCCTTGGAAAGCGTCTTGCCGACCTCCGGCAGTTCGACAAAGACAAGGTCGCCGAGCTGTTCCTGCGCATAGTCGGTAATGCCGACCGTGGCGATGCCATCCTCGACGCGCAGCCATTCATGGTCGGTAGTGAAATACGTCGTTGCCATAGGGATCATCCTTTGTGGTAGCGATGTGGAACGAAGGGGAGCGCGGCGACGTCGACTGGAACCTTCGCGCCGCGCACGTCTGCAAAAAGTCTTGTGCCGGGCTTTGCCAACGGTGTGGACACATAGCCCATCGCGATCGGGTGGCCGGCAGAGGGACCGAAGCCGCCGGATGTGACTTCGCCGACCTGGTTGCCGGCATCATCCGTCAGCACCGCACCAGCGCGCACCGGCTGTCGGCCTTCGGGCTTGAGGCCGACGCGTTTGCGCTCCGGGCCTTTTTCGATGATGGAGCGCAACGCCTCGGCGCCGATGAAAATTCCGGTGGCGCGCAGGTCCTTCGGGATCGCCCAGAGCAGGCCCGCGCTAGCCGGATCGATGCCGGCAGTGAGGTCCTGTCCGTGCAGGCACAGCCCGGC
>QGUU01000023.1 GCA_003242525.1 Pseudomonadota bacterium
CGTCAAGGTGGCTGGCAAGGGCGACATGCGGGTCGAGGCGCTGCGGCTTGCGAATGCGTTTCGTGCCAATGTCATAGACGCCAACACCGAGCATTTCATCTTCGAGATCACCGGGCGGGTTTCAAAGATCGAGCAGTTCATTGCCATCATGAAGCCGCTGGGCCTGGTCGAGATCTGCCGCACTGGCGTGGCCGCCATGAACCGGGGGCCCGACGGCATGTAGGCCGAGCGCCAGCCGATATTCGGCATGGCAGTCATTCCCCCTGGTCAAACAGTAAACAGCAAAAGCGGCGCCCTTCCGGAACGACCTGTCAAAAAGCGGCCGCCGCCATGCCCTGGCCCAAGCTTCGGTATTCGGATGGCAATACAAATGCGGTCCCGCCATGTTATAGGTCAATATAGCTGACCTAATTGATGTGGCCATGTCCCTTGACGTCTTCCTTGCGCTGATGGGCTATGCGTTCGTGACCTCTATCACGCCTGGTCCGAACAATCTGATGCTGCTGGCGTCCGGCGTGAATTTCGGCTTTTCCCGCTCCATTCCGCATATGCTCGGTATCGGTATCGGGTTCGTCGTGCTGCTTCTTGCCGTAGGGTTCGGCCTGGGGGCCATCCTGACTGCTTTTCCTGCGCTTCACACAGCACTGAAGGTTGCCGGCGGGGCCTATCTTCTCTATCTCGCCTGGCGAATTGCCGCCACGAGGTCCATCGCAACCAAGTCGGGGGAAAGTTCGCGGCCGCTTTCCTTCCTGGATGCTGCCGCCTTTCAGTGGGTCAATCCAAAGGCGTGGGTAATGGCTGTAACCGCGATGGCAGTCTATGCCGACACGCAACAGCCTTTTCTGTCCGTATTGGCCATTGCCATCGTTTTCGGCGTAGTGAACCTGCCATGCGTTTCCCTATGGGCCGGCTTTGGGACGGCACTGCGCGGTTTTCTCTCGAACCCCGTGCGGCTCAAATGGTTCAACATGGCCATGGGTGCCCTGCTCGTGGCAACCCTTTGGCCGATGCTGCGCTAATGGCTGGCGCTTGAACAAGCAGGGCCTCCCCTCTACCGTTGGCCCATGTCAAGCGATCATGACCACGACAACGAACTCGATCCCATGGCGGCGCGGGTACGCGCCCTCGAAACTATACTGACGCAAAAGGGCCTGATCGACCCTGCGGCAATCGATGTCATCGTCGACACATATGAGACGAAGGTTGGCCCGCGCAACGGTGCGAAGGTGGTGGCCAAGGCATGGAGCGATCCTTCCTTCGCCGACTGGCTGAGGCGTGACGCGACGGCAGCAATTGCCTCGTTGGGCTTCACGGGCCGGCAGGGTGAGCACATGCGGGCCGTGTTCAACACGCCCGATACCCACAATCTGGTCGTCTGCACGCTGTGCTCCTGCTACCCGTGGTCCGTGCTCGGACTGCCGCCGGTCTGGTACAAGGCGCCGCCATATCGGAGTCGAGCCGTGATCGACCCGCGCGGCGTGCTGGAGGAATTCGGGCTGACACTACCGGCCGAGACGAAAATCCGCGTCTGGGATTCCACGGCCGAACTGCGTTACCTCGTCGTACCGATGCGGCCGCTCGGTAGCGAAGGCCTGTCGGAGGAAGCGCTGGCGGATCTCGTGACGCGCGATTCCATGATTGGCACGGGCCTCGCGAGGGAACCTGCGTGAACGGACCGCAGGATCTTGGCGGGCAAATGGGGTTCGGGCCGATCGCGCCGGAGCCGAATGAACCGTATTTTCATGCGGAATGGGAAAAACGCGCGTTGGGCGTGACGCTATGTGCCGGCGCGCTCGGTGCCTGGAACATAGATGAGAGCCGGCATGCGAGGGAATCGCTTCATCCGGCGATTTATTACTCCGCCAGCTACTACGAGATTTGGATCCGGGCGCTGGAGGTGCTGCTGAAGCGGCATGGATTTATCAGCGATGCCGATCTCGCGGCGGGCAAGGCGGTGGACTCTTCCGTAACGCCGAAAGGAGTGTTGCGAGCGGCCGAGGTGCCGGCTGTGCTGGCAAAGGGCGGCCCCTGTGACCGCCCCGTTTCGAGCGGCCCGCTTTTCAAGGCTGGCGATCTTGTGAAAACGACAAATTTTCACCCGGTCGGCCATACACGCCTGCCGCGCTATGTTCGCGGGCGGCTTGGCCGTGTCGAAACGGTGCAGGGCAGCTTCGTCTTTCCGGATACCAACGCCCATCATCTCGGCGAGAACCCGCAATGGGTCTACACGGTGGTATTCGATGCCGCGGAAATCTGGGGGGAGGGGGCGGACCCTACGCTTACCGTCTCCGTCGACGCCTGGGAGAGCTACCTTGAGCGGGCGTGACGGCGAAAGTGTAAAGGAGCGAGCCGCCGCCCAGGCCGGGTTGCCGCCCGGCCTGGACGAACCAGCATTCGCCGAGCCGTGGCAGGCGCAGGCCTTTGCGCTGACCGTCGCGCTTCACGACAAGGGTCTGTTCTCCTGGAGCGAGTGGGCGAACGCGCTTTCCCTCGAGGTCAAGCGGCCCGAGGCAGCACCGGACGGTGGAGACTATTACGAGCACTGGCTTGCGGCGCTGGAGAAGCTGCTGGCTGTAAAGGGCGTTGCCATGCCGGAGGCTGTCGAGGCGCTTGCCGCGGCCTGGCAACGGGCGGCACGCGCAACGCCGCATGGGCAGCCGATCCTTCTGGAGAACGATCCGGAGGGCAACCCGGCAAAGGAATCCATGCAGGGAAACTCCTGACCGCCTCCGAATTGTCGCGGAAGGCTGGCGGCCCGGTACACTGACCGCCCGCCGTCGCCATTGACAGTTTCGGATGCCTCTGTATTGTTCTCTTTATGTTCCGGTTTCCGCAGGCCGCGCGGCCTTGTCTTTGACCAACGAATCCTGTCTGTCGCCTCCATGGAATTTTCTCCCCAACAGGATGCGGCGCTCAAGGCCGTCGACCGCTGGCTGAAGGCAGGCCGGCCGCAGGTGTTCCGCCTGTTCGGCTATGCCGGCACGGGCAAGACCACGCTGGCCCGGTACTTTGCCGAGCATGTGGATGGTCAGGTCCAGTTCGCGGCATTCACGGGCAAGGCGGCGCAGGTCCTGCGCTCGAAAGGCGCAGTCAACGCCCGAACCATCCACTCGCTGATTTACCGGCCGCGCGGCGAGGAAGAGGTCGAGGACGAGGCGACGGGCAAGACCTCGGTCAGCCCCACCTTCTCGCTGAATCGGCAAAGCCCCATTGCGCGGGCGCGGCTTGTCGTCATCGACGAATGCTCCATGGTGGACGAGCAGCTCGGCCGCGACCTGATGAGCTTCGGCACGCCAATCCTGGTGCTGGGCGACCCTGCGCAGTTGCCCCCGATTTCCGGCGGCGGTTTTTTCACCGAACACGAGCCGGACTATCTGTTGACCGAAATCCATCGACAGGCACGCGACAATCCGATCATCCGCCTCGCGCTCGACGTACGCGAGGGGCGCGAATTCGCGCACGGGGATTACGGTGCTGCAAGGGTGATCGGCCGGGAGGAGGTGACGCAGGAACTGGTTTTGAAGGCCGACCAGGTGCTGGTTGGCACCAATCGCACACGCCGCCGCTATAACCAGCGCCTGCGTGAACTCAAGGGGTTCACGGCTTCCTATCCGCAGGCCGGCGACAAGCTGGTGTGCCTGCGCAACGACCCCAGCAAGGGGCTGCTCAACGGCTCGTTGTGGAAGGTGATGACCTCGTCCCGGGAGACCGTGAAGCCTGGCATCAACCTGCTTGTCGCCCCGGAAGAGGACGATCCGGACCGCGGTGTCGCCAAGATCAAGGTGCTGAAGGCCGCCTTTGAGAATCCGGACGAGGAGATCTCATGGCAGCAGAAGAAGCGCTTTGATGATTTCGATTACGGCTACGCCCTTACGGTCCACAAGGCGCAGGGCTCCCAGTGGAACGACGTCGTGCTGTTCGACGAGAGCTATGCCTTCAAGGAAACGCGCCAGCGCTGGCTCTACACGGCCATAACGCGCGCCGCAGAACGGCTGACGGTGGTCCGGTAGGGCTTTTCAGATCGAGAAGCTGGTGCCGCAGCCGCAGGAGGCGACTGCATTCGGATTCCTGACCTGGAAGGACTGGCCCATCAAATCATCCACGAAGTCGATCACCGAGCCGCCCATATAGACAAGCGAGAGATCGTCGATGAGCACGGTGGCGCCATCCTTTTCGATGGCCACGTCTCCTTCGGCGGGGCCTTCTACCAGGTCGAACTTATAGGAGAAGCCCGAACAACCCCCGCCCTCAACGGCCACGCGCAACGCCTTCTTGCCCGGCTCGGTCGAGAGAATCTTGGCGATCCGCTTAGCCGCAGCTTCGGTCACTTCAACTTTCATATCGGTCTTGGCGTCGGCACCCATGGCGTTCACCTTGCTTTGCGCACACCATGATAGGTATGAAGCGACGGCGGCCAAGTCAACGGCCCGGGAATCGGTGGTTCATGATCGGAGAAGGTCTGGCAGCGGCGAGGCTTGGCGAGATCGGCTTCGGCTATCGGCCTCGAGCACCCTATGCCTGCGATCCGGCGCGATCCCGCGGCCGGTTGTGGAAGGAGCCGGAAAGCCCGACCCGCACGCCGTTCCAGCGCGATCGCGACCGCATAATCCATTCAACCGCCTTTCGCCGCCTGAAGCACAAGACGCAGGTGTTCATCGCGCATGAGGCCGACCATTACCGCACGCGACTCACCCACACGATCGAGGTCGCTCAGATCGCTCGGGCGCTGGCGCGTGCACTGAGGGCTGACGAGGACCTCGCAGAAGCAATCGCGCTGGTGCATGATTTCGGCCATACTCCGTTCGGGCACACGGGTGAGGACGCGCTGAACGAGAAGATGGCCGCGTGGGGCGGCTTCGACCACAACGCGCAATCGCTGCGCGTGGTGACACGCCTGGAAAGCCGATATGCCGAGTTCGACGGCCTCAACCTGACATGGGAAACGCTGGAAGGGCTGGTCAAGCACAATGGGCCGTTGACGGATGCAAATGGCCAGGGCCTGTCCGGGCCGCTGCCCAGGTCAATCCGGGACTACAATGAACTGCAAGACCTTGAACTGTCCTCCTTCGCCAGCATCGAGGCGCAATGCGCGGCGATCGCCGATGACATCGCCTATGATACGCACGACATAGATGACGGGCTGCGCTCCGGTTTGCTGACGCTCCACATGCTGGACGAGGTTTCCCTGTCAGGCAGCATTTTGCGAGAGGTGAAGCGGCGCTATCCTGCTTTGGATGGGATGCGCACCGGGCACGAACTGATGCGGCGCCAGATCACGCTCATGGTGGAGGATGTGATTTGCGCCTCGCAGGACCGGCTTCAGCGACTGCGCCCGCAAAGCCCCGACGACGTGCGGCATGCGGGCGAGACCATCGTCGCCTTTTCAGCCGAGATGGCCGCCAGCGAGAAGGAACTGAAAACCTTTCTGTACGGCCATCTCTACCGTCATCCGGAAGTGATGCGCATTCGTGCCGATGCCGAACGAGTCGTGAAGGACCTGTTCGATGCCTATTACGCCGATCCGCGTACCATGCCTGAGGGGTGGCGCGAGGGGCTCGACCACGCGGACGAGAGAATCAAGGCCCGCTCCGTTGCCGACTTCCTCGCAGGCATGACCGATACCTACGCGCTCAAGGAGCATAGACGCCTGTTTGACCGGACGCCGGATTTGAGTTAGCGCTGCAGGGATTTCGGCAGGCCTTGTCGGCGGCCATCGCCGAGCGCAGCAGGCGAAGGCTTCCGGCTCCCTATGGCACGCCCGGCCAGAAGGGACCCGCCTTTCGCATTGCTTCGCCGGTTGTTGGGTAGGCCGTCAGTTGCCGTGAGCATTGCAGCCAGAGAACTGAGAATGAACATTTTTGCCGACTTCACGTCGCGGATCAGCAAAGCCGTCGAAAGCCTTGACCTGAAGGATAAGGAGGGGGGTGCCGTCGACCTGTCCCGCATCGCGGTGGAGCCGCCGCGAGATGCCAGCCACGGAGATCTCGCCACCAATGCGGCGATGGTGCTGGCCAAGCCTGCAGGCCAGAATCCGCGGGTGCTGGCCGAAAGGATCGCGGACGCATTGAAGGGTGATCCCGATATCGCCTCGGCAGACGTCGCCGGTCCCGGTTTCGTCAACCTGCGGCTGACGGATGCATTCTGGCAGGCGCATCTTTCTGCCCTGCTTGCGGCTGGAACAGGTTACGGCCGTTCGGAGATCGGCGGCGGCCGCAAGGTCAACGTTGAGTATGTTTCCGCCAACCCAACCGGGCCCATGCATGTCGGCCATTGCCGCGGTGCGGTCGTGGGCGACACCCTGGCCAACCTGCTTGCCTTTGCCGGCTACAAGGTTACCAAGGAATATGTCATCAACGATGCAGGCGCGCAGATCGACGTTTTGGGTCGCTCGGCCTTCCTGCGCTATCGTGAGGCGCTGGGAGAGGAGATCGGCGAAATTCCGTCTGGCCTCTACCCCGGTGACTATCTTGTGCCTGTTGGCCAGGCGCTGGCTTCAGAGTTTGGCCGGTCGCTTCTGGAAATGGATGAAGTCGAGGCGCTGGCCATCGTCAAGGACCGCACTGTCGACGCGATGATGGCAATGATCAAGGAGGACCTTGCGCTCCTCAATGTCCATCATGACGTCTTCTTCTCCGAACGCACCCTTCATGCCGACAATGCCCGCGCGATCCGTTCGGCCATCGCCGACCTGACGCTCAAGGGGCACATCTACAAGGGCAAGCTGCCGCCGCCCAAGGGCGAGAAGCCCGACGACTGGGAGGATCGGGAGCAGACGCTGTTCCGCTCCACCGCGGTTGGCGACGACATGGACCGGCCCCTGGTGAAATCGGACGGTTCCTACACCTATTTCGCCGCCGACGTCGCCTATCTGAAGGACAAGGTGAGCCGAGGGTTCGACGAACTGATCTATGTGCTGGGCGCCGACCATGGCGGATACGTCAAGCGGCTGGAGGCACTGGCCAAGGCCGTGACGGATGGCCGCGTCAGACTGACCGTGCTTCTGTGCCAGCTGGTGAAACTGTTCCGGAACGGCGAGCCAGTGCGTATGTCGAAACGTGCCGGGGATTTCATCACGCTGCGTGAAGTGGTGGAGGAAGTGGGGCGGGACCCGGTCCGCTTCATGATGCTCTACCGCAAGAGCGACGCGCCTCTCGATTTCGACTTTGCCAAGGTTACGGAGCAGTCGAAGGACAATCCTGTCTTCTATGTGCAATACGCTTCGGCGCGTTGTCATTCCGTGTTCCGCCAAGCTGCTGAGCAATTTCCTGGCGAAAAGTTCGAGCGCGCTGATCTGAGGGCGGCACTTTCGGGGCTGACCGACGAGGGAGAGGTCGGCCTGATCCGCAAGCTCGCCGAATATCCGCGTCTCGTCGAGCAGGCGGCACTCGCGCACGAGCCGCATCGCCTTGCGTTTTATCTCCATGACCTGGCTAGCGCGTTCCATGCGCACTGGAACAGGGGCACGGATAATCCCGACTTACGTTTTGTTAAGGTTAACGACCGACAATTGACTTATGCCAGACTGGGTCTGGTGCAGGCTGTTTCGGACGTTCTGACGTCCGGCCTGACGCTGATCGGCGCGGAGGCACCGACCGAGATGCGTTAGGTTTCGCTAAAGGACCTGCCACCTTTCGCCCACATTGAGCTGGTATAGGCCAACCCTTCGCGACGTCGCTGGCGTGCGGACGAGTACGAGTTCGGGAACGATAATGGCAGAAAGACACCAGCTGAAGATCGCCGATCGTCACGACATTGCAGAGGACGATCCCTTCGCGGAACTGACCAGGATCATGGGTTTTGATCCGCGGGAGCCAGTCAAATCCCAGGAGCCGACGCCCGAAACCGCCCAGCACGACGATTTCGCCATCGATCTCGAAAAGGAACTGCTTGGCGAATTTGCCGAGTACAACACGCCGGCTTCCGCTTCGCCGCCGGCGTCTGACGCAGCGGAAGCGAGCGATCCGCACGCAACCGATATGCGCCAGCCGGCGCGGCATCCCGGCGAAGAGCACGCGCCCGCTGAAGCCTACGCTTCCCCTGACGTCGAAGCTCTCGATTTCGAAGCCGACCTCAGCGCGGGTTTCGACAATGCCTTTGCCGATCTGAATGACGCCGATACGCTTTACTCCGAGGAACCTGCCCCAGATAGCTTGGCCTTCGAGCCTGAAGTTCGTCCGGAACCGCCGGTCTCCAGCTTGCCCCCTGAGGACTTCACCGAAACGGCGCCTTCTGCGCGGCATCCGTGGTTCGGGCCGACGCAGGCGGGGGATGAATATGCGGCCGAAGGCGAGCTAGGCAGCACCGCAGGCGGAATTTCGCACGGCCCCGAATACGAGTTTGATACGGCGGTGGCCGCCGATCTTGAGGACGGCTTTTCGACTCCCGAGGAAGCTGCCGGCATCCCTGCGCAAGGGGTGGATAATGCCCCGGGCGACCATTATGCGGCAAGGGACGACCTTTCCTCCGCAGAGACGGCATGGCAGTCGACCGAGGCCGGCTGGGAGCCAGTCCAGCAGCAGAGTCTGCATCCCATCGAGGACGTGCATGATTTCGACGCCTATTTCGACGATGCAATGGCCGCCATCGACATGGATTTCACGTCGTCTGAGCAGGCCGAACCGGTGTTCGATGAAGCTGGTGGCGAAGAAACGGCGATTGCAGCGGAGTATACGCCCGTTGCTGAGCACGAAGCGCATGCTGATAGCGCCGACGCCATAGAGTCAGCTTTCCACGATGCCTTTAGCGATATTGGGATAACCGAGCCGGCCCCAGTCATGGAAACGACGTTCGGTCCGGGGGAAGCGCCGCAGGGCGAAGAGGCCTGGGCGGATGGACAGGAGCGGTCTCAGGCCGAAGCGGGAGCCGCGGCTCCCGATACGCTGGAAGATGAACTCAATTCGCTGCTGGCGAAGATGACGGCCCGTCCGGCAGTTGCGGCGGCCTCGGCATGGCCGCTGGCGACGCCTGTCGCCAGAAAGGAAAGCGGTCCGGCCGAAAGGAGCCCGGAACCGTCCATTGTCCGGGATGTAAATGAGGACGAACTGAAAGCGGCCTTGCTTGCCGATCTCCACTCCATGGAACTCGGCGAGGCGGATGAGAAGCTTGCCGAGGTCGATGATAGTCACGCGACCCTGGCGGAAGCGACCTGGACTGAGGCCGAATCTGCACCCTCGGCGCACGCTGGAGGGAAGGCACAGGAAGAAGTGCCGGAGATAGAAACGGTCGAAGTGCCCGAGCGCGTTGTGGCCTTGGCTGATGATCTCGACATTCCTGATGTTCCTTTCGATGAGTCAGGTAGCGAGGAACGGCTGCATGGCGACCTGGAAGACGAGTTTGCCGAGCTGCTCGACCAGATGAATGCATCGCCGGCTCAGGTGCATGCGTCTCACAACGACGACGCGGCGGTCGCGGGCTATCGTGTCGGTGCCGGGGCGGCACAAACTGGACCCACGCCCGTCGAGCAGGCACCAGACCCTGATTTTGATCCATCCGCCTCAGGTCTCTACATCGACAATCTTGCCAACGGCACGCTGCAGTCAGGCGCAGATCCGTTCGCTGTAGAGGAATTGGAGTACGACCCGGAAGAAAGCCCGGCGCTCGCGGCCGGCGAGGCGGAAACAACGCGGGAGCCGCGGCGGGGACTGTTGATCGCTGGCATTATCGGTGCCGTGGCAATTGCCGGTGGCCTTGGCGCTCTGGCCATGTCGTTCGGTGGCGGCGGCGCAGATGAGGTGCCGGCACTGGTCAAGGCCGACGACACGCCGATCAAGGTCAAGCCGGAGAATCCCGGCGGAATCGTCATCCCCAACCAGGATAACAAGGTCTACGAGGCCGTGGCCAAGGGCACGCAGCCGACTGTTGCGCCGAAGCAGCAGGAACTCGTCACCAGCGATGAAGAGCCGGTGGACGTGACTGCCATGGCGCCTCGCGCAGTCGGTGATGGACCCGCTGATCCGGTCAATCAAGCGGGCGAGGCGGCGGAAGGACAACGGGCTGAAGGCGAATCTCGCGTGGCAAAATCCGAGGATCGCATCGAGCCGACCGTTCAGGATGACAGTGTTGCCTCGCAGGGACCGCTCGTAACCCCGCGCAAGGTTCGCACGATGGTGGTGAAACCGGACGGCACGCTGGTTCCGCGCGAAGAGGCCGCGCCTCAGGTCGCTGCCGCCGAGCCCGTCGATCCTGCGCCGCAGCAGGTTATGGCCGCAGATCAGACCGGGGCCGTTTCGCAGCCGGAAACCAGTTCAGCTCCGGCCGAAACGGTCGGTGCGGAACCGCAAACCATCGCCACGCCGAACACGGCGCCGATCGCGCCGCAGCGACCCTCCGATCAGCCGGTGGATGTCGTTGGCGAGGTGAAGCCCGATCAGGTCGCGGCACTTGATACGAATTCCGCGGCTGCAGCCGGTGCCTGGTCGATGCAGATCGCGTCGCAACCGACCGAAGAAAGCGCTCGGGCCACATACCAGGATCTGGCGCGCCGCTACGCCGGTGTTCTGGAGGGCCGTAGCGTCAATATCGTCAAGGCCGAGATTGCCGGGAAAGGTACCTTCTATCGGGTTCGGATTCCGGCACAGTCGCGCAATGAGGCGGTCAGGCTATGCGAGACCTACAAGGCGGCGGGCGGTAACTGCTTCGTCTCCAAGTAGACTGTCCATGATGATTCTTCAAAACGGCGCGTCTCCCGCGCCGTTTGATCTTTGCGGCTCGCCTGCTTAGGCGGTCCCTGAATGGATGGCTGGGCTATTCGCCCGTCTGGCGATTCCCTTGAAGCCTTTAAACTTCTAGACTCCAGCCATGAACGAATCACAGACCCTCATCCTTGGCTGCGCCGGCAAATCGCTCACCCGCGAGGAAATCTCCTTCTATCGAAACGAGATGCCATGGGGGTTCATCCTCTTCGCCCGCAATATTGCCGAAGCCGAGCAGGTCCGCGATCTCGTGGCGCATCTGCGCGATTGCGTCGGCTGGCATGCCCCGGTCTTCATAGATCAGGAGGGCGGGCGGGTGCAGCGCCTGCGTCCGCCACTGGCGCCAAACTATCCGGCTGCCGCAGCGCTTGGCGCTTTGTACTGCAAGGACGCGGAGGCTGGGTTGCGCGCCACCTGGCTGCTTTCGCGCCTGCACGCGTTCGACCTGCTGCGCTACGGCATCAATGCCGATTGCCTGCCGGTGCTGGACGTGCCGGTGGAGGGGGCCAGCGACGTCATCGGCCAACGCGCCTATGGCAAGGAACCGGAGATCGTTTCGACCCTCGGGCGCGCGGCTGCAGACGGCCTGATGGCAGGTGGCGTCCTGCCGGTCATGAAGCATATGCCGGGGCACGGCCGCGCCGCTGCAGACACGCATTTCGAGCTTCCGATCGTGACGGCCTCCCTGGACGAGCTGCGCCGGCACGATTTCGCGCCTTTCGAGGTACTACGCGATCTGCCGGCTGCCATGACCGCTCATGTGGTTTATCAGGCGGTGGATCCGGATAATCCGGCCACCACGTCGGGCAAGGTGGTGGAAGAGGTGATTCGCGGCCTGATCGGCTTTGACGGCCTGCTGATCAGCGACGATACCTCCATGAAGGCGCTTTCTGGGGATTTCCCGACAAAGGCCGCGTCCATCCTTGCAGCGGGCGTCGATATCGTCCTTCACTGCAACGGCGAAATGGACGAGATGAGGGGCATCGTCTCGCGGACAAAGCCGCTGGAAGGCGCCTCCAGGGCGCGTGCCGAACGTGCATTGGCCGCGATCCCGGAGCCTGATGAAGGCCGTGAGGCAGACCTTCGTGCCGAATTCGCGGAATATTTCGAGGCAGTTGCCTGAGGCAGACAGGGCAGAGGAACAAGGTGGCCGAACCGGCGGACAACCACAGGACGGAAGCGGGGCAGGCCAAGGCCTCCCAGGGCGACCGCGCCGTGCCCATGGACCGGCTGTGGGCCGGCAACGACGACGATCGCGCCACCGGCGAGCCGGAACTGGTCGTGGATGTGGGAGGCTTTGAAGGGCCTCTCGACTTGCTGCTTCATCTCGCCCGTAACCAGAAGGTCGATCTCGCCCGAATTTCGATCGTCGCGCTGGCAGAGCAGTACCTCGCCTTCATCGCACGGGTGAGGGCGATGCGGCTGGAACTGGCGGCAGACTATCTCGTGATGGCAGCCTGGCTCGCCTTCCTCAAATCGAAACTGCTTATTCCCAAACAGAAGGGCGAGGAGGGCGAAAGCGGCGAGGAAATGGCGGCCGTGCTGCAGTTCAGGCTGCGCCGGCTGGAAGCGATGCGCGATGCTGCTGCCCGTCTGGTGAACCGTAACCGGCTTGGGCGCGATGTTTTCGCGCGCGGCATGCCGGAACTGGTGATCGTGGAGAAGCGCAACGAATATTCGGCCTCGCTCTACGATCTCCTGTCGGCCTACGCCCAGCAGCGGCAGCGCCAGGCCATTTCCAACGTCACCATTGCCAAGCGCGGCGTATGGTCGCTGAAGGATGCGCGTTCGCTGCTAACGCGGCTCGTGGGGTCGATTTCCGATTGGACGGCGCTTGACGCCTTCCTGGTCGAGTATCTGGCGTCGCCGGAGGAAAAGCGTACGGCGTTGGCATCCTCATTTGCGGCTACGCTGGAGTTGGTGCGCGAGGGTTCGCTGGAATTGCGCCAGGAGGAGGTTTTCGCACCGATCTACCTGCGCGGCCGGCAAAAAACCAAGCCAGCCGAGGTGGCATCATGAGTGAGAGCATGGGCGCGACCGTCGTTCCCTTTGCCGTCGGCGACGATGAAAGGGAATCCCGGTCATTCAGTCCTACCGAAAGGCCGCATCTGGCGGAGGCAATGCGCATGGCTGAGGCCATCGTTTTTGCAAGCGCCGAACCGGTTTCCGAAAAGCAGCTTGCGCAGCGACTGCCCGAAGGTGTGGATATTCGGGCAACCATGTCTGAACTGGAGCAGGTCTATTCGCGGCGCGGCGTCAACCTCGTGCGCGTTGGCGATGCCTGGGCGTTCCGCACTGCCGGCGACCTGGCTTTCCTCATGAGCCGGGACGCGGTGCAGCAGAAGAAGCTTTCGCGCGCTGCGCTGGAGGTGCTTGCGATCATTGCCTATCATCAGCCGGTCACGCGCGCGGAGATCGAGGACATTCGAGGGGTCGAGACGTCCAAGGGCACGCTGGACACTCTGCTTGAAACGGAGTGGGTGAAGATGCGGGGCAGGCGCAAAACGCCAGGACGCCCGGTAACTTACGGCACTACGGAAAAATTCCTCGATCACTTCTCCCTGGAGGAGATTCGGGATTTGCCCGGCCTTGAGGAACTGAAGGGCGCGGGCCTTCTCTCGACGCGAATGCCCTCGAATTTCACCATTCCGCAGCCTCCTGCCGATTTGGACGAATTGACCGAGGACGAGGACCCGCTGACCGATATCGATCTCGAGGAACTCGGCCTGCTTACCCCTCGTGTCACCGAAGATTGACCGGCAACGCCTTTTTGCCGTTGCGGGGCGCATGGGATATACGGCATATGGACCGGGAGACTGTCGTGGTTCTGTTTGAAACGGGCCACGAAAGCGCATAGATCAACGGTTGGGAAACCGCGCGGGAGAGAATTGTAATGGGTTCATTTTCGATCTGGCACTGGCTGATCGTGCTGGTCATCGTGTTGCTGGTGTTCGGCCGGGGCAAGATT